>NZ_JBMPPH010000009.1:0-119599 GCF_049340285.1 Undibacterium sp. SXout20W
GGGCGATGAACAGCTTAAATCATCGTCCCAGAAAATGTCTCGGCTTCAAAACGCCGCACCAAGTATTTATGAAGCAGTTACAATCGCATCAACATGTGGTTGCACTTCGAAATTGAATCCGCCATTTTTTTGAGAGCATTCCATTGTCCAAAATTAATGGGGAATCGCTGGTAGGACCGCCAGCTTTAATCTCATCCAACGTAGTCAATTCTAACGAATTCTCTATTAATTTGGCAGTTCCCATAACAATGGCGCCGTTTCTACCACTCGTAATAACTAGCACTTCCGTTTGGCCTATGACGACACCTTCAACTGTGCCTTCATCGCCTTCGTTTATCCGTTCACAACCTGGGATTGCCATTGAGTGGCTACCAACAATTTGCCCTCCGTTTTGGCTTAATTCAAAAATGGCAGTCCCACATTCAATATTTTTTATTTTTTTGGCTTTTGATCTTAAACCAATCTCACATGCACCAGAGAATGTTTCCCCCGCTGTGGCAGGGGGCAAAGAGATTATTGAAATTAGAGTTGCAACCAATATTAATATTCTTCGTATTTGGCACTTTCCATGAAAAATTAAATTTATTAAATTTAAGACGAATAGTGAATGCCCCCGATGCCGCGAAGCACCAATTCCCCATAACTCCAAAGGGCTTCTCAGCTCGCATTGGAGCCATGTGCGCGGGAACACGCATTTAAAACTTGATAAGTAATAACTATATTGGATGTGGTTTCTGATGGCCTACTGCAAACGTTCGTTGTGTGCTTGGCAATGTCGAATTATAAAGTAAACACCGTAGGTGGCCCTTGTTTCGTCATTCAGTGGCTTATCTGATCTAGCTAATTTGTCTAATGTGAATGTGCTGCAATATTGAAATTAATAATAAATTTGCCATGATGAAATTATTTTGTTCGGCAGAAATGCAGATTGAAGGAATTGACTCTTCACCGTTTTAGATACAGTTAGACCTAAGTAAAAACACGAGGTGTATCCTTTATTTGCTCTTGAGTGTGTCAAAATAGCGCTTTAAGCATTTTTGCATTGTTATTTTGTTTAAATGGCAATGTCAATGCCGCGATTTCTTATCCAACTTACTGGAGTTTCATCATGTTTCAGCACGTCGAAGCCTATCCTGGCGATCCTATCTTGTCTCTGAATGAAGCATTTGGCAAAGATCCACGTCCAAATAAAATCAATCTGTCGATTGGTATTTATTTTGATGATGCTGGCAAGATTCCTATGTTGCCATCAGTACGTGCTGCTGAACATAAAGTCGTTGCGGATGCAGGCGCGCGTCCTTACTTGCCGATGGAAGGCGCAGCGAATTTCCGTACCGCCGTGCAAGAATTATTGTTCGGCAAAGATAGTGCAGCGGTCAAGGCGGGTCGTGTTGTGACGATGCAGATGGTAGGTTCCAGCGGTGGTTTAAAGATCGGCGGCGATTTTATTAAACGTTATTTCCCGACCTCAACCATGCTGGTGAGTGACCCAACCTGGGATAACCACCGCGCTGTATTCGAAGGTTGCGGCATCACCGTTAAGACATACCCATACTATGACGCTGCAACTGGTGGTTTGCGCTTTGATGCAATGCTGGAAGCACTGAAAGCTGCCGAGAAGCACAGCGTCGTGTTGTTGCATGCATGTTGCCACAATCCGACCGGTGTCGATCTGACGAAAGCCCAATGGCAAGCTTTGGCGCCTGTATTGAAAGAGCGCGAACTTATCGCATTTCTGGATCTGGCATATCAAGGTTATGGCGATGGTATTGAAGAAGATGCTTACGCGATTCGTTTGTTGGCTGATGAAGGTTTGAGCTTCCTGGTTGCTAATTCATTCTCAAAGAGCATGAGTTTGTACGGTGAGCGTTGTGGTGCATTGAGTGTTGTATGCCCTGATGCTGCGCAGGCTGTGAATGTTTTAGGCCAGATGAAAGCAACAATCCGCCGCAATTATTCCAATCCACCTATGCATGGCGGCCAGTTGGTTGCCCGTGTATTGAATGACCCAGAGCTACGCCCAATGTGGGAAGCAGAAGTTGTTGCGATGCGCGATCGCATTCAAACCATGCGTCGTAAATTGCATGACGTGTTGAGTGCAAAATTGCCAGGTCGTGATTTTAGTTACTTCCTGACCCAGCGAGGCATGTTTAGCTACACGGGCTTGAGTGCCGAACAATGTGATCTTCTGAAAGAAGAATTCGGTGTGTATCTGGTACGTTCTGGCCGTATGTGCGTCGCTGGTTTGAATACTGGCAACGTTGAGGCGACTGCCAATGCGATGGCTGCAGTATTGGGTTAATGTTAACCTGATATTCTGAGCAAAAAAAGCGATGCTGCAGGCATCGCTTTTTTTATGTTGCTAATGTTGCTAATGTTGCTAATGTTGCTAATGTCGCCAATGTGGCTGGATCATGAAGCGAGTTTTGTGTTTCCGCCTGCTTAACTTGCCATTGCCGGGGTAACCTCGGCGATAGTAAAAATCTGTACCTCTGAGTCAGGTATTTTAAGCAGATGATTAAACGCATTACGTAAGCTGGACTTGCTGCTCGTCGTATAGGCCGTGATCGTGGGTGGCCGCTGAATTGCCAATAAGGATAAGCTCGATTGTTCAAGCAGGCGCTGCAATTGTAGTGCAACAGCGAGCCCGGTATCAATGACTTGCACTGCGCTAGTATCGGCTCCGCTACTTGCGGCGTTTTCTGCCTGGAATTCTTTGATGACCTGTTCAATCAGGTGAGTCACAAATGGATAATGGGTGCAACCAAGCACGATCGTATCGGCGCGGGCTTGCAATAATGGGGTGACGTAATTACGTATTAATTTTAAAGTTGCAATGGAACGCAATTCGCCTTTTTCAATTTGATTAACCAAGCCAACGCAGGCTTGCTCTTCAAATGTTACGGCAGTTTCAACACTGATTTGCTGACGTAATTTTTTGAATTTTTCACTTTGCAAAGTGAACTGCGTCGCCATTACCCCGGCAACTTTATTGAGACTCAGATTGGCTGCAGGCTTTAAGCCAGGCTCCATGCCGATAATAATCAAATCAGGATAGCGTTCGCGTAATGCGTTGATAGCAGCTGCCGTCGCGGTATTGCAAGCGACGACTAAGGCTTTAATCCGCTGTTGTAATAAAAATTCTGTAATTGCAATACAGCGTTCCGTAATATCGGCTTCCGACTTTTCTCCGTAGGGAGCGAATGCCGAATCAGCAAAATAAATCAACGACTCGTGCGGCAGTATATGGCGAATGTGCTGCAGTACCGACAAGCCACCGATCCCAGAATCAAACACCCCTACAGGCGCAAAACGATCAGACTTCATAGTGGGCTATTCCTTTTCCGGGCTGGGCTCATCAAAAACAAGGTCAGAAGAGCCCAGATTTTTACAGATTAAGAGTAATGCTGCGGTGGTTAATTGACGGGAATAATACCTATCTTAGCTTGCCATTCTTTGGGGCCAGTATTGTGTACTGAAGTTCCCTGGGAATCCACTGCAACGGTGACTGGCATGTCGACGACATCAAATTCGTAAATCGCTTCCATACCAAGATCAGCAAAACCAACAACGGTTGCTGATTTAATTGCTTTTGATACTAAATAAGCTGCACCACCAACCGCCATCAGGTAGGCAGATTGATGTTTTTTGATCGATTCAATCGCTACTGGTCCACGTTCTGCCTTGCCGATCATCGAGATGAGGCCGGTCTTTTCTAGCATCATGTCAGTGAATTTATCCATACGAGTTGCAGTTGTCGGGCCAGCTGGACCAACCGCTTCATTACGTACAGGATCAACTGGACCAACGTAATAAATGACACGGTTGGTAAAGTCGACAGGCAGAGATTCGCCTTTCGCTAACATATCCTGAATGCGCTTATGTGCCGCATCACGACCTGTCAACATTTTGCCGTTCAGCAGCAAGGTCTGACCCGGTTTCCAAGAGGCGACTTCTTCTTTCGTCAAGGTATTGAGGTCGATGCGTTTTGATTTTTCTGTATCTGGTGTCCAGTGAACTTCTGGCCAATCCGATAATTTAGGTGGCTCGATATAGGTCGGACCTGAGCCGTCGAGTACAAAATGTGCGTGGCGAGTTGCCGCGCAATTTGGAATCATGGCGACTGGCTTAGATGCAGCGTGGGTTGGATACATATTGATTTTGACATCCAACACAGTGGTCAAGCCACCGAGGCCTTGCGCACCAATGCCAAGCGCGTTAATTTTGTCGCACAACTCAATCCGTAACTCTTCAGTTTTGTTTTGCGGGCCGCGTTGTTTGAGTTCGTACATGTCGATGTCGTCCATTAAGGACTCTTTGGCCATCAACATGGCTTTTTCTGCGGTGCCACCGATACCGATACCCAGCATACCGGGAGGGCACCAGCCAGCACCCATGGTTGGCACTGTCTTCATGATCCAGTCGACCAGAGAATCCGATGGATTGAGCATGACAAACTTAGTCTTGTTTTCAGAGCCACCACCTTTGGCGGCCACCTTCACGTCAACTGTATTGCCAGGCACCAGTTCCATATGAACGACAGCAGGTGTGTTGTCTTTGGTATTTTTACGTTCAAACTGTGGATCGGCAACGATAGAAGCGCGCAGCTTGTTTTCAGCAAAATTGTAGCCTTGTCTTACACCTTCATTAACGGCATCGATGATGGATCCTGAGAAGCCTTCAAAACGAACGCCCATACCAATTTTGAGGAAAACGTTGACGATGCCAGTATCCTGGCAAATCGGACGCTTACCTTCCGCGCACATGCGCGAGTTAGTCAGAATTTGGGCAATAGCATCTTTGGCTGCGGGACTTTGTTCCGCTTCATAGGCGCGTGCAAGATGGGCGATGTAATCCGCTGGGTGATAGTAACTAATGTACTGTAGCGCTGCTGCTACCGATTCGATCAGATCGTCTTGTTTGATGACTGTCATGTTGTGGCTCTTGGCTAGTGATGAAAACTGGTTACTTTGTGAATGCAGCAGTCAGAACAAAACCGGGTTAGCAATGCGCTCAAAAACACACAATAAATCGCGTTTGTGGTTCATTTTGCAGAGCATAACTCACGTCTGCTGTTGCGGGGGTAGGATCAGGTCACAAAAAACATTATTTTACATCTGTGTCATAAACTCGTGTGATTCTGCTTTTTTACTGATATTTTAGTGGTGATGTAATGGTATTATTTTGGTATTGCATTTCTTGTGCCAAACTGACGCAAAACGGCAACAAGGTCTCAAACTAAGTTGCGGCGACCAAGCCATGGTCTTTTTGACCAAATGCAACATCGTCGATGACGTTGTTTTTTGTAATTGTGTGTAAATTAGTGGCGAAAGAGGTGCACGAAACCGTAAGGCTTGAGTAAGTCTCTGGGATTAAGGTTTGCATGTCCAGTTTTATGGTACTGAATTTTGCCTGACCAAATTCAAGCTTTAACGATTTTATTTATTGAAAACAAGACGGAGACAACCATGACAGACCAAACAACCGATAGCACCGAAGTTAAAGCTGAATCCCGAATTTTCCCGCCGCCAGCAGCATTTGCAGCTACAGCAACGATCTCTGGCATGGATGCCTATAACGCCCTCTGCAAATCTGCTGAAGACGATTACGAGGGCTTTTGGGCAAAATTGGCGCGCGAAAATTTGCATTGGCATAAACCATTTACAACAACGCTAGACGAAACTGATGCACCTCTTTACAAATGGTTTGAAGATGGCTTGCTCAATGTGTCGTACAACTGCCTGGACGTTAACTTGCAAAAAGGCAATGGCGATAAAGTTGCCGTGATTTTTGAAGCAGACGGTGGTGAAGTCACGCAAATTACCTACAAAGACTTACATCAAAAAGTATGTCAATTTGCGAATGGTTTGAAGTCGCTTGGCATCGGTAAAGGTGATCGTGTCGTTATCTATATGCCGATGTCAGTTGAAGGTGTCGTGGCAATGCAAGCCTGCGCCCGTATTGGTGCGACGCATTCCGTAGTGTTTGGCGGTTTCTCCGCGAAGTCTTTACAAGAACGGATTGTGGACGTTGGTGCCGTTGCTGTTATTACCGCTGATGAACAAGTTCGTGGTGGCAAACATCTGCCATTGAAAGCGATTGTTGATGAGGCTTTAGCGTTGGGTGATTGCGAAAAAGTCCGCAATGTTGTCATCTATAAACGTACAGGCGGCGCAATCAACGTTGCTGCTGGTCGTGATTTATGGATGCATGATCTGGCAGAGGGCCAGTCTGATGTGTGCGAGCCAGAATGGGTAAGTGCAGAGCATCCACTGTTCATTCTTTATACTTCTGGTTCTACGGGTAAACCTAAGGGCGTACAGCACTCGTCAGGTGGTTATCTGCTGTGGGCAATCTTGACCATGAAGTGGACTTTCGATATTAAACCTTCTGACGTCTTCTGGTGTACTGCAGATATCGGCTGGGTGACAGGTCACACCTATATTACCTACGGACCATTAGCTGTCGGGGCGACAGAAATCGTGTTTGAGGGCATCCCAACCTTCCCGAACGCCGGTCGTTTCTGGAACATGATAGAAAAACATAAAGCAACTATTTTCTACACTGCGCCAACAGCGATCCGGTCATTGATCAAAGCTGCTGATGCGGATGCGAATGTTCATCCATCTAAATACGACCTGTCGTCATTGCGCTTGCTGGGTTCTGTTGGTGAACCGATCAATCCAGAAGCCTGGATGTGGTACCACAACAATATTGGTCGCGGTAATTGCCCGATTGTGGATACCTTCTGGCAAACTGAAACGGGTGGTCACATGATGACGCCGTTGCCAGGTGCGACACCATTAGTGCCGGGTTCATGCACATTGCCATTGCCGGGGATTATGGCAGCGATTGTCGATGAAACAGGCCACGATTTACCGAACGGGCAGGGTGGTATTTTGGTTGTGAAACGTCCTTGGCCGTCGATGATTCGTACTATCTGGGGTGATCCTGAACGTTTCAAGAAGAGCTATTTCCCAGAAGAGTTTGGCGGTAAAGTTTACCTTGCCGGCGACGGTGCGATCCGCAATAAAGATACTGGCTATTTCACGATCACTGGCCGTATTGATGACGTGTTGAATGTTTCCGGACATCGCATGGGCACGATGGAAATCGAATCAGCTTTGGTTGCAAACCCATTGGTTGCCGAAGCGGCTGTAGTTGGTAAGCCTGATGATACGACTGGCGAAGCGATTTGCGCATTTGTGGTGTTGAAACGCAGTCGTCCAACTGGCGATGAAGCCAAACAAATTGCTACCGAGTTGCGTAATTGGGTTGCCAAAGAAATTGGCCCGATTGCCAAACCTAAAGAAATTCGTTTTGGTGACAACTTGCCAAAAACCCGTTCCGGAAAAATCATGCGTCGTCTGCTGCGTGTCTTGGCAAAAGGCGAAACAATTACCCAGGATATATCGACATTAGAGAATCCGGCAATTCTGGAACAATTGAAACAACCTTTGTAATTCGATAGGGTTTTAAGGTTTCAATGATGCGCAACTTATTTTTTAATAAGTTGCGCATCATTAGATAAACAATGGCATCACCTTTGTCGGTTGATGCCATTGTTTTTTGATGTAAGGCGATTATTCTCGGCTATCAATCGTGTTATTCGTGTTATTCGTGTTATTCAAGTTATTAGCGATTGGTGCGCGACATAAATACCAGGCGTTCAAACAAATGTACGTCTTGTTCGTTCTTTAACAGTGCACCATGCAATGGCGGCACGATTGCTTTATTGTCTTTACTGCGTAAGGCTTCAGCAGGAATGTCTTCAGCCAGTAAGAGTTTAAGCCAGTCGATAAACTCCGACGTCGATGGTTTCTTTTTCAAGCCTGCTACATCCCGGACTTCGTAGAACGTTTGTAAAGCTTGTGTCAATAAGTCCGCCTTCAGTTTAGGGAAGTGAACATCGACGATTTTCTGCATCGTTTCTTTGTCTGGAAACTTGATATAGTGGAAAAAACAACGGCGTAAAAAAGCGTCCGGTAGTTCTTTTTCATTGTTCGATGTGATGATCACCAGCGGTCTATGCTTGGCGCGGATCATCTCACGGGTCTCGTAGACGTAAAACTCCATTCTGTCCAGTTCGCGCAGCAAGTCATTCGGAAATTCAATATCCGCTTTGTCGATTTCATCAATCAGTAAGACGACGGGCTCATCAGCAGTAAATGCCTGCCATAACACACCTTTGACGATGTAATTATGGATATCTTTTACTCGCTCATCGCCTAGTTGCGAGTCACGCAGACGGGAAACCGCGTCATATTCATACAAACCCTGTTGCGCCTTGGTGGTCGATTTGATGTGCCATTGCATTAAAGGCATATTCAGTGCGGCAGCGACTTCCTCTGCCAACATGGTTTTCCCAGTACCAGGTTCGCCTTTGATCAGAAGCGGCCGTTGTAGTTTAAGCGCGGCATTGACGGCGAGTTTCAGGTCATCGGTGGCGACATAATTGTCGGCGCCATCAAAACGGAGAGTGGTGGTTTCCTGCGTCATGGTGGGTTTATTAAGAGTAGGGTTGGTCGAATGCTTCATTAATAAATCAAATTGTGTGCCGCTCTGCAAATGCGTAAGGCAAGTAAAATTAATCCGAACTTGAGTATAAGCCAGAATCTGCCATTTCGTGAACGCCTGTTCTATTTTTTGCAAAATCCAACGGCAGGTCGTTACTATTTTTTACCAGCATCATGCAAAAGTGTTGTCAGATGCGGAATAAATTACTAGTTTTACGCGTGTTTTTTACGCACAATTGATATTGATCATATAAAATGGTGCGCGGTATCAAGGTGTTGTCTTCATTGTTCTGTTTGTTTAATTCAATTCGCTCATATGAAAAAATTGTTTGCAATCCTCGCCCTGGCGAGTCTCGCTCAAGCTGCAGTCGCAGCAGAAGTTGTTGGCAATGCGAAAGATGCTGCTGATAAAAAAATTGCGATGTGCATAGGCTGTCATGCCATTCCTGGTTATAAGGCAACGTTTCCTGAGGTCTATCAGGTGCCAATGATTGGTGGGCAATCGGCTAAATATATTGAAAGTGCTTTGCAAGCCTACCGTAAAGGGGATCGCAAACACTTATCCATGCGTGGCGTTGCCGGCAGCTTGTCGGATCAGGATATTGCTGATTTAGCGGCTTACTACTCACAACAAAAATAAGAATAGGAGCTGGATATGAAAAAAGTTACCTTAACTGTAACGATGGCAACTGCGGCAACTGTTTTATCTTTGTTTGCCGCCAGCGCATCCGCTGCTGGAAACATTGAAAATGGTAAAGCGATCGTCGAGAAAAATAACTGTGCGTCTTGTCACGGTAAAGACTTTAAATCACCGATTGATCCAAGCTATCCAAAATTGGCTGGACAGCATGCTGACTATTTAGTCGAAGCGCTGAAGGGGTATCAACGCGGTATAGATGGCCCAAATGGTCGTGGCAATGCAACAATGGGCGCGCAAGCCAAGGCTCTATCGAATACTGATATCGTCGATGTTGCCGCTTATTTGCATAGTTTGCCAGGGACACTGGTGTTGCAAAAATAAGCTTTCGATGATTTGATCGTTGTTATTAATAAGATAAAATAATCCGATAAAACAATACGATAAAACAATACGATAAAAAACCACGCCTGGTGCGTGGTTTTTTTATCGACAGCGTTGTTGTAAGGCTTCAATATAGGCCTGTCCATCGGGAGGTAAGCCAGTTCTTTGTGAGTTCCAGATCATTTCGCCCAGACATTCCATGATCTGGTGATGCGCTTCATGTTCTGAATTAAACTTATTGGCGAGTAACTGAAAAGCCGCTTTGACGCCACGCGGCTGATCAACAGAAATTTGTTCTGCGATCGATAAGTGCATGGACAAATGCAAAAAAGGGTTGGTTTGCCCCTGATCGACACTGTAATTTGCTTCTAATGCGGCATTGACGTCTTTCAGATCTGGGTCGTATTCCGGATGTTGACGAATCCAGTCCGATGCGATTGCTTCGAGCGGCGTTAAAATTTCGTGAGCGTGGATTTTGCGGTAAGCATCGCAAAAAAAACGTCGAACGTCGTGCTGACTTGGGGTGAACATAAAGACAATCGTAAAAGCGTAGCGCAAAGGCGTGTATTGTAAAAGGAATTGACTTTGCTTGCTGCGGATTTCGGCAGTTTTACGCTACAGACGTTTTCGGTGACTTCGGTTATGATGCTGCGATTATTAAAACTAGAATGCGATAAGGAATCTTATGTTGACTAAAGACGCTCTCAATACCTTGTTTACAGATGCTCGTACGCATAATGGATGGCTGGATAAGCCTGTAACCACGGCACAACTGCAAGAAATTTACGATTTGATGAAGTGGGGCCCGACTTCTGCCAATGCCTCGCCCGCCCGATTTGTATTTGTAACCAGTCCTGCTGAAAAAGAAAAATTACTGAGCTGTATGGCTGAAGGTAATATCGAAAAGACCAAAACAGCCCCGGTCACCGTAATTATTGGTATGGATATGGCATTCTATGATCAATTGCCCACTCTATTTCCGCACGCTGACGCGCGCTCCTGGTTTGTCGGTAATCAAACTGTGATTGACGCGACCGCATTCCGCAATTCATCGTTGCAGGGGGCCTATTTCATGCTGGCTGCCCGCGCAGTTGGTCTTGATTGTGGAGCTATGTCGGGTTTTGATCCAGAGCGAGTGAATGCGACTTTCTTTGCTGGTACGAGTGTCAAAGTTAATTTTATCTGCAACCTTGGCTATGGGGATGCTGAAAAATTATTCCCTCGTTCACCACGTTTGAGTTTTGACGAGGCATGTAAAATCCTTTAATCGCCAGTTTTCGCACGAACGCTCTTACACGTTGTCCGGTAAGGGCGTTTTTTGTTTGTATTCGCACAAGTCGGCGATCATACAATTCCAACATTTCGGTTTTCTGGCAATGCAGGTGTAGCGCCCCAGTAAAATTAACCAATGATGCGCATCTTGCTGAAATTCTTTCGGTACAAATTTCATTAGCTTTTGTTCGACGACATCGACGTTTTTTCCAGGCGCAATGCCAGTCCGGTTGGAGACTCTGAAAATGTGGGTGTCAACCGCAATCGTTGGTTCGCCAAATGCGGTATTCATCACGACATTTGCTGTTTTTCTGCCAACACCAGGTAAGGCTTCTAGCGATTCTCGGTCACGTGGTACTTCGCCATCATGTTCTGTCAAAATGAGGTGGCAGGTTTCAATCACATTTTTTGCCTTGGTGCGAAATAAACCTATCGTCTGAATGTATGGGATCAGACCGTCCACACCCAACGCGTAGATGCTCGCTGGCATATTGGCGACCGGATACAATAAGCGAGTTGCTTTGTTCACTGATACATCAGTCGCTTGTGCTGATAGCAGTACGGCAATCAGGAGTTCAAACGGCGTGGTGTATTCAAGCTCCGTTGTAGGGTGCGGGTTTTCTTGTTGCAAGCGGGTGAAAATGGCGTAACGTTTTGTGGCGTTCATACTGACTTATCTCCGGATTCAGCTTGTAGTTTTTTTAAGCGTGCACGTTCAATGGCTGCAGAGATGATGGCTTTTTTGCGTTCTTTTTGCTGAATTTCATCTTCGCTTTGTGCAGGTTCTTGCTCCAGGGCTTTAAGTTTCGCAGCGGCTTTGTCGGCTAAACGTTGATCGTTTTCTTGCTTTTCTCGTTGCAGGCGCTGGTTTCTGAACTCATATTGTTGTCTTGCGTGGACTGCTTGCTCTTCGCTCCAGGCTGACCACCCCGTTTTTTCTTTGGTGACTGGTATCATTTCGATACAGTCGACAGGGCAAGGTGCTACACAAAGGTCACATCCAGTGCAGCGCTCGGCAATGACAGTGTGCATTTGCTTGGGGGCGCCGACGATTGCATCGACCGGGCAGGCCTGAATGCATAGGGTGCATCCGATACAAAATGCTTCTTCAATAACGGCGACCGGTCTGGGGCGTTCAACACCATGCGACGTATCTAAAGGCAGAATTGGCTTAGCCAGCAGCTTGGCGAGACGTGCTACGCCTTCTTGACCTCCTGGTGGGCATTGATTGTAGTTGGCATTGTCATTGGCAATCGCTTCGGCATATTGATGGCATGACGGGTAACCGCATTTCGTGCATTGGGTTTGCGGTAGGATATTTTCAATTTGTACTGCGAGAGTGTTAGACACGGCGAACTTTAAATTAACATCACAAACGCTGAATTATCCTCGTAATTTTTATGAACAACAAATAAAAAAACCGCTTTCCTCAGAAAGCGGTTTTGTGGAGCATGAATCGCCAGTATTAAGCGTGCTTCTTAATAAAATCGCCAATTTTCGGGCAAATGATGTCGCGCCAGCGTCGGCCGGAGAAAATGCCATAATGGCCGCAACCCGGGGCGATGAAATCTTGTTTCATACTGGCTGGAATGCTGCTGCACAGATCGTGTGCTGCCTGAGTCTGACCTGGGCCAGAGATATCGTCCAATTCACCCTCAACGGTGAATAAAGCAACGGTTTTAATATCTTGTGGACGAACCAGCTTGCCTTCTACTTCCCAGGTTCCCATTGGTAAGCGGAATTCCTGGAAAACTGTTTTAATCGTTTCAAGGTAGTAATCGGCTGGCATATCCAATACCGCATTGTATTCATCGTAAAATTTGCGATGTTGTTCGGCAGATTCGTCGTCACCCTTGATCAGGTGTTGGTAATAGTCCCAGTGACTTTGTGCATGGCGATCAGGATTCATGGCAACAAACCCCGTATGCTGCAAGAAGCCAGGATACACTTTGCGACCGTAACCCGGATAATTTGCTGGTACGCTATAAATAACGGTATTTTCGAACCATGAGAATTTCTTCTCAGTCGCTAAATTATTGACTTGCGTTGGTGATTTGCGAGGATCAATTGGCCCGCCCATCATTGTCATCGTTTTTGGCAATTTGGGATCATTGTCGGTGGCCATTAATGCGATTGCTGCTAATACAGGCACTGTTGGTTGGCAAACAGAAATAACGTGGACATCCGGACCCAGTAAGCGAATAAAATCCTGGACGTAGTAAATATAGTCATGTAAGTGGAATGCACCTTCTGACAAAGGTACCATGCGGGCATCCGTCCAGTCCGTAATGTAGACGTCATGCTGCGGTAACAAGCCTCGTACAGTATCTCGCAGCAATGTGGAATGATGTCCGGAGAGGGGTGCCACTAATAAAACTTTAGGTTGTTTAAGTTTTGCTGCATCTTTATCACTCAATACTTTTTTGAAATGTAATAATTTACAAAAAGGTTTGATGACTGCAGTCGTTTGTGCAATTTCAACGACTTGTTTATCAATGGTCGTCGTCGTAATGCCAAATTCTGGCTTTTCGTAGTCTTTGCCCAACCGAAACATTAATTCGTAACCAGCGGCTATTCTCTGTGCGTACGGTGAGTGCGCGAGCGGAGAAATAGGGTTGGTAAATAATTTTGAAGACGCCTCCGCCCATTGTGTCATTGGGTTAAGGAAGGCGCGGTTTAGTTCGTGTAATTGGTAGAGCATGTTGACATCTTTCTTGAAAAAGACGGAAAACCGGTTTAATGATTAACTTATTGTCTGTAAGTAACTTTTTTGGCAACGATATTATCGATAAATCTGATAGTTTTTGTAACTGTTGTTAGCATGTATTGCATTGCATCATAAACCAGTTACAGAAATTTTGTGTTTTCTGGTGTAACTGTATATCTTTTGCTATGTAAATGAATGTTAAATGCATTAATTAAAGTACAATTCTCGGTCGTATTGTATAGCATGAACGCTGCAGTTTTATCTTATTAGAGGTACCTGGGTATGAGTAGTAGTCAATATCTTTCTGAAACAGAGTGGCGTGAAAGCTGCTTTGTTGCGTTTGATGAAATGCGGGACAACCCTGGTGAAGGCCGTATTTTGGCCAAAAAGATGCGCCAGCAAGCCATTTCCCATCGATTGCCCGTAGTGGGTACCTTTGCTGAGTTGCTGATGGCATTTGCTGACTTTTTTGAAGGTAATCTGGAGTTAGCTGAACCTGAATTTGAACGAACAGCGGCGATGTTCGAACTTGTTGGCGATAAACAGGGTCTGGCTTTTGCTAATTTCGGTACGGTCGCAGTATGGCGTAAGCGTGGGATGTCGGAACAGGCGTATTCCTTGTGTCACTCTAAGATTTTGCCTTTACTTCCTGCTCAAGATCATCGGCTCTCGGTGTTGGTTTTGAATATCCTCGCTGTTTTATCGCAGGAATTGGACTTTACCGAAGAAGCGATCCGCCATTTTTATAAGGCGCTGGAACAAGCCAGACGGCTGCAAATTTTAAATCGCGCATCACAGATTTTAGCTAATCTGGGTGAGATCTTTTATATGAGCGGCAATGTCGAATACGCTGAAAATTTACTCGAGGAGGCGCGCCAGATCGCCGTCGAATCGAGTGAACGCTGGTTGGCACCGTTTATTTCGACGATGCTGGCTCTGTGCAAGTTGTCCTTGGAAAAAAACGAAGAAGCGTATGCCGCGGTTGCGCCCTATATCGGTGAGGGAAGCGCTGCTTTACATACCGATGCCGCTAGTCGTGCTTTCTGTTTTTCTGTGGCGGCTTATACCCTCGCCAGAAAAGGGCAAATGATGCATGCTGAACAGCTCAGCAGCGTGGCGATGAATTCACTCGATAGTTTTGAAGATAAGCATTTAAAGCCTTACAGCTGGTGGGTTAGCGGCTATCTGCATTACTGTCATCAACGTTATCAGGATGCAATCAGGGACTTGCGTCGAGCGATTGAAGAAAGTGGGAATAAAGGTTATTTCTACGTCCCTCTACGCGCGATGAAGCAAATTATCGATATTTTGTCGGAACAAAAAAACTGGGAAGCGGCATTTAAAGAACAACAACGCTATGTTGATCTTTATTCTAAGGTACAGGGGCGTGCAACCCGGATTCATGTCCAGACTTTGCACATTAAAAATGAACTCAAAGAAGCTGAGTTGGCTCGCCGGCTGGCCGAAGAAGCCATACAAGAGCGCAAGTCTCTTGATGACGAGCTCAAACGCGTGTTAATTGAACGCGAAACAATTTTAGAGAACTCGATTGTTGGCATGCTTTTTTTGAATCAACAAGGGCGGGTTCAATGGGCAAATACGCCGCTTTGCAACATGTTTGGCGTCGATAGAAAAACAATCCTTGGCACCTCTCTGGAACAATGTTACCCGTCACGCGAGGAATACTTGAGATCTGGTGCGGCGGTTAATCTGGCTGTGAAAAATGGTCAGACTTATCAAACCGAAATAATGATGCGCCGTGCTAACGGTAAATTGTTCTGGGTTCATTTTTCGGGACAAGCGGTTGATCGAAACAATCTCTCCCATGGCACAGTGTGGGTTGTCATGGATATCTCTTCACGCCGTCAATTAGAGGTGGATCTGAATCGTTCGGAAAAACATTATCGCCAGTTGGTTAATAATGCCTCCGAAGGTATCTTGGTCGTACAAAACGGAAAAATTGTATTTACCAATCCCAAAGCAATCCGCTTGACAGGCTGTGATGCTGCGCAGCTACAAGATGCGCAATTTTTGGATCTGATTTTTGCAGAGGATCAGTCTGTCGTTGAAAAATTTAATGCTAGTTGTTTGCAGTCGGAACAAACCGAGCAATATTTTCATTGCAGGATTATGCATCCGATGACTGGTGCAATCACGTGGGTTGAACTATCGACCGTATTGATTGATTGGGAGGGGCAAGCGGCCACTTTGTCCTTTATGTCGGATATTACCCAGAGAAAGCACCTCGAAACAAAGTTACAAGACAGTATGGCTGAGCAAATGCGTCTGCAAACTCTGCAAATGCAAAATGAGCTTAATGAGGCAGAGGTTGCTCGTCGTCACGCAGAGGAGACAACAGAGGCTAAATCTCTTTTCTTGGCCAACATGAGTCATGAAATCCGTACGCCCATGAATGCCATCATTGGCATGGCACATCTCGCGTTACGTACAGAATTGACTCCTAAACAAAGAGATTATCTGGAAAAAATTCATCAGGCGGGATTGTCTTTGACGGCAATCATTAATGATATTCTGGATTTTTCTAAGGTTGAAGCAGGTAAGTTGGCGATCGAATATGCCGATTTTAATCTCGATGATGTTCTTGGAAATACGTCGGCAATGACGGGCGATCAGGCGTACGAAAAAGGCTTGGAATTAGTCTTTAGTGCGCCTTCCTCCGTTCCTCGTCATTTACGTGGAGACTGCCTGCGGTTAGGACAGGTCTTAATTAATCTTGTCAATAATGCCGTCAAATTTACTGAACGTGGTGAAATCACCGTTCGTTGTCAACTCATTGAGCAAAACGCAGAACGCGTCAAACTTGAGTTTGAAGTACGTGATACGGGCATTGGTATGCCGGCAGACCAAATGCAAAAGCTATTCATACCTTTTAGCCAGGCGGATGAATCGACAACCAGAAAATTCGGTGGCACAGGGTTGGGTTTATCGATTTCGAAACGCGTTGTGGAATTAATGGGTGGCGACATTTTTCTTGAAAGCGAAGAAGGTCACGGAACTTCTGTACGTTTTCATGTGTGGTTTGGCTTGCGGGACGAAGTACAGCCTGTGACACAGTTGCCACAGGCGTTAGCAGATATGCGAATCCTGGTTGTGGACGATAACCGCTTAGCCGCAGAAGTATTGCGGGATGAGTTATTGAGTATATCTGGTCATGTTGATATTGTGCTGACTGCCAACGCTGCGATTGAGGCTGTTGAAGCCAGAGATCATCATCAAGCCTACGACTTGATGTTTGTTGATTTAGATATGCCTGATATTGACGGCCTGGCATTGATAGGCTTATTAAAAAATATCAAAACCTTGCGTTCTTCGCCGTTATTTGTGCTGGTTGGTGTGCATGGGCGTGAAGAAGTTAATCATCGTGCTGATGTGGTGCCTGATGGTTTTATATGTAAGCCGGTCAATGCCGTTGCGATACGTGCGTGCCTCGCCGAACTCTATTCTAAGCAAGAGCATCAACTGATGCCGAAAGAATTGCTGACGATTCCGCAGTATAAAGATTTGCGTGTGTTATTGGTCGAGGATAACGAAATTAACCAGCAAATCGCTCGCGAATTGATGGAGGCGAGTGGCATCCATGTTGAGATTGCAGAAAACGGGAAAGTCGCAGTAGAGAAAATTTTTGCGAATGAACGAGATTATTTTTCGCTGATCTTTATGGATCTTCAAATGCCAGAACTTGACGGCTACGAGGCAACAAACGCTCTGCGGGTGGACGATCGTTTCCAGGATTTAACGATTATTGCCATGACAGCACATGCGATGAATGATGAACGTCAACGTTGCCTCGACTGCGGGATGAATGCCCATCTTGCAAAGCCTATCGAACCACATTCGTTGTTTGCCACGATTTCTCAATGGTGCCCGACGCATGTAGTTAGCGCTGCCGCTGAAGTCGTTGTCAATGAAGCGGCAAATAGCTCAAATCAACTTCAGATTGAGGGACTTGATACGCAAGAAGGTTTGAAGAGAACACTGGGTAACCATGAACTGTATTTTGAATTGCTTGCACGATTTTGCGATGATCAACGTGACGCAGTGGTCAAAGCGCAAGCTGCATTTGTTGATGGCGATGCAGGGTTGGCAGAACGCCTCATCCACACCCTAAAAGGTGTCGCTGCATTAATTGCAGCCAAAGATGTTCGTTATCTCGCTGAAGAATTGGAGTCATTTTTACGGAATTCAAATCAGGCGCGGGATATTATTTCTCGGTTTGATACTTGCCAAAAGCAATTGCAGTTGACGATATCCTCGATCGAAAATGCAGTGTTAAACGCAAAAACGACGCCGCTGCCGGAGTCTGCACCCAATATCAATCCAGTGTATGAGCGTTCGTTGTTACAGGCCAAGTTGACGCAATGTGAAACACTCTTGGCAGAGTCTGATGGCGAGGCGCTGGATATCCTGGTCGAGGCGAGCGATTTAATCGTGCAGGCACTTGGTGTAGAGTCGCATAAGCAAGTGATGCGAGCTGCAAAACAATTTGATTTTGATGGTGCCTTAGATTATCTGCGCCAAGGTGCAAAATCACATGGTTATCAAATTAATTTGCACTCAATTGGCTAAGAAAGGGGCGGAGGAATGATGGTTTACGCATTATTTTTTCCTCAAGAATAATGAGTCAGCACATCGACGCAGGCTCACGACAATTAATCCTGATTGTCGATGATACGCCGGGTAATATCGCACTATTGACGGGGCTTTTTAAAGAGCACTACAAAATCAAGATAGCGACCAGCGGGATGAAAGCCCTTCAGATCGCTGCGCAGCAGCCTATGCCTGATCTGATTTTGCTTGATGTGATGATGCCAGAGATGGATGGTTTTGAAACTTGCCGTCGATTGAAATCGGATCTTTTAACTGTTGATATTCCGGTTATTTTTCTCACTGCAAAAAATCAACCAGAAGATGAAGAAAAGGGACTACGACTCGGTGCTGTTGATTATATCAGTAAGCCAATTAGCCCTGCGGTCGTTGTCGCTCGGGTCGCTACGCAGCTTGATTTGATCAGAGCACAGCAACTTTTGCGTGATCAAAATAAATATCTGGAGAGTCTGGTTAATGACCGCACGCGTAAGCTAGGTAAGTTGCAAGATGCCTTTATTTTGGCGATGGCTTCGTTGGGAGAAGCCAGGGATAACGAGTCGGCGAACCATATCTGCCGGACCCAAAATTATGTCAAAATTTTGGCGCGTCAACTGACGGATCATCCGCGATTTAAGAATGAATTAAACGCTGAAAATATTGAATTATTGTATAAGTCAGCGCCGTTGCATGATATTGGCAAAGTTGGTATTCCAGATAAAATTCTGCTGAAGCAAGGTAAGCTGACGCCAGATGAATTTGAAATGATGAAGCAGCATACCGTGCATGGGCGTGAAACAGTATTGTTAGTCGAACGCTATTCAGGCGAAAGCAATAATTTTTTGCGCTTTGCGCGCGAAATCGCCTACTCGCATCATGAAAAATGGGATGGTACTGGTTATCCAACTGGATTAATTGCCGATCAAATTCCAATTTCTGCAAGATTGATGGCAGTGGCGGATGTTTATGATGCTCTCATTTCAAAGCGTGATGCAGGAGATGCATATGTAAATATGGATGTGATCGCTATTATGCGTGAGGGACGAGGAACGCATTTTGATCCGGATATTTTGGACGCGTTTTTAGCAGTTGCGGATCAATTCGAGGCAATTGTGCAAAGATACCGCGAACCTATCACATCGATACCTAGCGCACGCCATTAACACGATGTGCTTCTGACAGTTGTGCATTGTTGGTTCTAATCAGGTAGTGTTGCGGGATGAAAAAAATGCAATAATGCGTTCTTGTGAAAGTTGTCTTATTGCAATTAACTGTCATTCACATATTAAAAATTAACCGGAATGCTATGAAACTTTTGCCTCTCGTGAAATGCAGCTTGATTTTATTTTTGTCTGCTATTTTTCCCTCTCTTGCGCATAGTGATCAGTTGCCGTCGGCATCGCCTATTATTGGCGAAATCAGACGTGATAGTAACGGGCATTTAATTGCCACGAATGCAGCAGAAGCAGGCAAGGATGTATTAGGGGGGAGCAAAGCTTCTCAAACTACGAATATTTCAGTGCATGAAGGTCGTGGCTCAAAAAAAAGCCCAATTCTGGGTGCATTGACTGACGTTGTGATTGAAAACACCGGAACGAGAGCACAGACTGAAATACCAATTACATTTGGTCAGGCATTTACTGCCAGCGACTTAACCCAATCAGACGGGCTCATAGGTAAGACTGTTGACGGTGCGACGATTCCATTACAAATCAATGTGAAGGCAAGTTATCCTGATGGTTCGATTAAGCATGCGATTATTTCTGCCATCGTGCCAGCAGTCAGTGTCGAAAATCCACTCACCTTTGGGTTAGTGAAAGTGGAGGGGGGCAATAACTCGATTAGCTCAAATTCCAAGTTTCCGCCGACATCCACCTCGGCGTTACTGACTACCGATTTCAACGCAACGATCAATGTCAGTATCGATGGTCAGATGTATACAGCATCTGCAGTACCGATGCTTAAAAAAGGGGCATACAAAACATGGTTGTCAGGGCCGATTGTCAACGAATGGCAAGTGTTGGTCCCCTTGGTTTCTGCTGCAGGAATCACACACCCACAACTAGTAGCACGCTTTTATGTCAGATCTTATTCGGGCATTAATGCTGTGAAAGTGGATGCGATTATTGAGAATGTCTGGGCTTACATAAATGCGCCGCAAAATGTCACTTGCAACGTTAATGTGGACGTCGGCGGCCATAATGTTTATGCCAAAACTGGTTTAACGCATTATGCCTATAGTCGGTGGCGCAAATCGTTTTGGTGGGGTAAAACACCTGACATCAATATCAAAGAAAACACGGCATATTTGATCGCGTCAAAAGCGGTTCCAAATTACGACCAATCTTTCTCTGTTTCTGATATTGCCCTGACAGATCTTTGGAAACGCTGGAGCGGCAACAAAATTGAACCCATGGGCACAGGTTTAGCATTGGCCTATATGCCAACAACTGGAGGGCGTGGTGATATTGGCCTGTTACCCGGTTGGGCCACAATGTATTTGCTATCCATGGATAAGCGCGCCAGAGATGTCACGTTAGGAATGGCAGATTTGGCGGGGAGTTGGTCTATCCATTACCGCGACAGACAGACGGATCGCCCGATTAGCATACTTAACCATCCCTATATAACATTGTTGGGACATCGTTCAGACACGTTTAATCCAGCAACAAAGAAATATGAAGAATTCCCTGAGTGTCTTCAATGTAAGAGCGAAAATACAGCTGACTCGGCACATGAGCCTGCCTTTAATTATCTGCCCTATCTTCTGACTGGCGATTATTATCAATTGGAAGAATTGCAGTTTTGGGCAGCGTTTAACGCCTTTGAATCTAATCCTGGTTACCGCGGAAATATATTGGGCTTAGTTAACTGGAATCAGCTCAGAGGGCAGGCATGGGGGTTGCGAACCATCGGCGAAGCTGCATTTATTACACCAGATGCTGATCCCTTGAAGGGTTTGTTTCAAAGTGTCGTGACCAATAATCTAGCTTGGTTTAATGCGCACTACAGCAATAATCCAGATGCAAACAACTTGGGTATTATTGTTGATGGTGCGACCTTGGTATACGAAAATGGGACGGGAATCGCCCCTTGGCAAGATGATTTCTTTACTGCTGCGATCGGTCGTCTCGCAGAATTGGGATTTCCTGCAGCTAAGCCATTATTGCAATATAAGGCGAAATTTCCTGTAAGTCGTATCAATGGACCTGGTTTTTGCTGGATATTTGGCAGCGTTTATAAAATGTCAGTCAGATCAACACCGAGTGGTAAATTTTTCTCTAACATCGCTCAAACATTCCGTCCAAGTGCCATTTCGAATTATGGCGAACAACAAGGCGCGAGCATCGCGCAAATGTCTTGCGACAGCTCGGAAATGTCCTATGCATTAAAATTACGGTCAGGCGAAATGTTGGGCTATGCGAATTCATCGGAAGGCTTTCCTTCCAATTTGCAACCAGCCTTGGCGTATAGCGTTGATAGTGGGGTAGCAGGTGCTAAAGATGCCTGGCAAAAATTCATATCTCGTAGCGTGAAACCAGATTACTCAAAATCACCCCAATTTGCGATTGTCCCCCGTTGAAACAAAGCACAGTTCCAAAACGCAAGGGACATAGTTAAGCACTTTATTACTGTAGGAGTGTACGTTTTTAATTTCTGACATGTCTGTGCTGGTAATTACACAGAAAACCAATTTAATTGCAGGCACTCCGCAATTCTGGCAAAAAGATGCTTAACAATAACTTCAAAACAATATTCAAATATGTACTGTATAAAAAACGGCGGCCAACGCCGCCATTTTTTAATAATAACTTTAGTATTATGCTTTCTGAGTTTTGCGACGTGCCAAGACTAAACCAAGCAATCCGAGGCCGATTAATGGCATGGATTCCGGTTCAGGAACGGATGTTGTCGGCGCATTGTAAAATGCATAATTTGTAAACGTGCTCCCATTTGCCCAGTCATGTACATAGGCTGATACATCGCCAGGCGAAACATAACCGTTAGTATCATTCGTAAAGTTTTGAGGTAAAACTAACCCTTGGGCTATACCTTGACCACTGATGAAGCTGCTAATCGGGGCTGGCCCTTTGTACGCGCCGTTGGCAGCATAGACGCTATACCAAGCAGCATTGTTGATTGACGCCGCACTTAGCCATTTGTTGAAATCACATAATCATTTGGGTTGTAGTCACCCGTTGTTGCTCCAAATAGCAGTGCTGCAGCTTGCTGGCCTGAATACTCTTGCGGGGTATTTGACCACCATAATCCCTGATCTACTTGCCAGCTTCCCAGGTAGGTTGGTACTGCAACCGCCTGAGACGCGAGTCCTGCTGTCAATGCGGTAACGGTAAAGAATTGATAAATAAATTTTTTCATATTTTCGCCTGATTGTTGTAGGTTCAATCAGATCAGCAAAGAGTATGCCAAAAAATATTTAACGTTATAATCAAAGGTTTATGAGGATTTTAATTTTTATACTATAAATTTTGTAAAAATATTCGACGAAAAATTACATCGATCAATTTGCGCTTTTGACTATCCATTCTGACGTCCAACTTGCGACTTGATCGCGCCATATTCGACTTGAAAACGTGTGATCAGCACCTGGCAACTCGTGTTGCGTGAAACGTGTTTGGCATAACAGTTTTCGCCAAGCTGGCGAGCTGTTCGCTGCTATGGAAAATTCTTGGGCTGTCAGATCGTTGCCGCTTAACAGGATCAGTACTCTCCCGGAAAACTCTGCCAACGAAGCAAAAACGCGGTCAGGGAGTTGTACTGAAGAGGGCGTTTTAACGCGAGACAGTCTAATTTGCTCGATCAAGGAGCCAATGGCGGAGAGAAATTGCGAACGCTTACTGAATAATTTGTACCAGAACTCGGCTTGCATGAGCCTTTGTCGAAAATAATGTTTTAAATGGGTTTGTGCCTGTGTTTGCTCTGTTCGCAGCCATGGATTGGCAAGAACAAGTCCACTTACGCGGGGGTCTTGAACAGAATAAAACGTTGCGGCAGTGGCGCCGTCGCATAAGCCCCATAGGACAACACGTTCGATACTTGGCGCCGCTTTTATTAATGTATCGATCGCGCTACGAATATCCGTTCCAGTATCGTCAAAATTGCGTGGTTTGCCAGTGCTGTCGCCCATTCCGCGATAGTCGAATCGGAATGTCGTAATTCCGCAATCAGCGAGATTGCGGGCGAGCAGGATGAATTGCCTGTGACTACCAACTCGATACTGCGGTCCGCCGACCAAAATGACAACCCCGACGGATGATGTTTCATGCGGACTGTGAATAATGCCAGTCAAATAATCATTCTGGCATTCGAATATGAGTGCTCGTTCTTGCGCGGAGGTCATGCTGTCCCTTTCAATGCACTGGCGCAACGTTCGATCCAATTCATGTCGACCGTGCCTTCGGGGGATTGCCAGCACGGTGAACCGTTGACAATGTGAAGTCGCACTTGATTGCCTTGTTGTTGCCAATGATTAAAAATCCGCTGCCTGGAAGGCGACAGTACCTGGCCTGATTGCGCCATCATTTCGATCCATTGAATTTGCGTCGCTGGTAAATTCCAATCGCTAATATTGATTTCACTTATTGCATTCAACAGGGCGTGAGAAATGTCATAACCAGCAATTTCTATGCTTTTCTGTTCAGTAAGATGAGCTTCTGTTGGCAGCGTTGGTGAGTTAGATTCTTTATTGAGAATGGCACGAGCCAAAAGGCTACGTTTGAATTGATGTACAAATTGATTACCGTCGAAGACTGGTTGGCAAAGTAGTACCTGATCAAATCCTATTTTCTCTACAGCGATGAGCTCTGCAGCCAGGAGTGACCCAAGCCGGTCAGCCCACAAGTGCAATTTGCCATTATGTTTTTCTTTAAGGAAGGTCACAGCTGCAATTAAATCGGCTTTCCAGATATTCCAGTCTGCCTCAGCAAAATCGCCACTGCTGTCGCCACAGCCAAGCAAATCAATTTGCAATACATTTAAGCCATTTTCAGCGAACCGACGGGCAAGTAGCCCTGCGCTGCACCGACCTTTGTTCATTTCCTCGGCAAATGCGTGTATGTGTAAAATGCAATCCGACCCAACTCGCTTTAAGGCGGTAGGATGGTACATGCAAAAACGTTGCCCGGGAGCAGCGGGGAGGAAAAAAGCTTGAGGCGGGGGATTTACCTCCATTATTCCGTGGTGAGTTAAGCTCATTATTGGATTTGAGAGAGTTTTTGATCAACGGTGGCAGCAAGACTGCCTAGCGTTGCAAAAACATCGCCGTTGATCTCTGAATCGTCAAATTTGAGCCCATAAAATTCCTCAATTTCAGTGATCACGCTGATGACTGTGACTGAGTCCAGTTCTGCAAGGCTTCCTAGAAGAAATGTATTTTCATCAAAGTGAGCGGCATGTTCACCAAGTTGTAAGGTGTTAATTACAATGTTTTTAACGTCATTTAGTGAATTCATAATTTTCCGTTTTCGTTTCGCGAAGCCATTCTAGTATTTTTAGTCTGTTTTTGCCCAATAAATGACGTTAATTTGTTGCTATTTTAACATAGAAAGCATCTAAACGAGATTCATGGTTTTTGATAATAAATTAAGTATCAATATAAGCAAATTTTTTCTGCAATGGGCATCAAAAATCAATAGAAATTTGTTTTAATATTAACTATGTCGATTTTTTTTACAGTTTAAAATCGCTACTTAGCTCTTTTGCTTTGATGCATGATTTGGTAATGCTAAGTAATTGAAAAATAGAGTTTTTTTAATCGAGTCGCAACGTTGGAATATTTTTTGCTTATTTATCACTCAGCATATTTTTAGTTAATATTTTAATAATTTAAGTAATTAATTAATAATAACGAGAGATTAGCAGGTCATAATCAATATTCAATAATTAATATTTCATTATAAATTATCAATTTTTAATGATAAGCTAGTCGTACTTTACTGAAAGTGCCAGGGATAAACTAATGTCAACTGAACAACCTAAAAATAATGAGGAAATTACGCAGTTACCTCAAGCTTCAGATTATGTTGGCGTCAATGGTGGGCGTCGTCGTTTCACAAAAGCGAGTATCGCCGCGTCTGGTGTGATTGCAACATTGGCTACACGGTCTTCTTTAGCTGCAGAGGCGATTTCACCCTCAGGTTTTGTTTCCGTGAACCAAAGTCGGCATGGCGCGCATCACCAGAGCCGCGCACGCACCCCACAATATTGGTTAAGTGCTACTCGATGGCCAGTAGGCAAAGACACTAAATTCAATGCCATATTTCACCAATGTTCTCATAGTTCGCCTTATTTTAATGTCAATTGTGCTGATGTATTGGCTGGCAAGCTTGCACATGGTGTTCATGCGCACAATGATGTTGGGGCGTATTTGGTTGCTGCCTATCTCAATGCGACCATGGGCTGGACTGATGAATTTCTGACTAGTTCGCAATGTGTCATTATGGGCAATGAATGGCTGCAAACTGGTCTGTTTCGTCCGACTGCGAACGTAACGTGGACAAGTGCACAAATTACGCATTATTTCCAAAATACCCAGTGCTAAGTCTTAAAATGACCTATCGTCCAATCGAGTAATAATTGATAAATGGAATCTGAAAAGCTGTGGTCGACTACTCTTAAGAGCGGCGTAAATTTGCTTAGAATGAATGAAGAATACGTCGTTTATGAGCCAATATCTGGTAGTACGCATTTACTTGGTGAAGTCGCAGGTCAGATTTTATTGTTTCTCGAGTATTCTCCGGCAAATGTCCGTCGAATTACGGCGGCACTTTTTACTCAATGGGAGCAAGCTCCTTCTTCAGAAGTTGAGCGGAGTATTGAAAATGTCTTGGAAGAACTGCGGGCAATGCATCTTATTGAGTGTGTTTGATTGAAGCTGGCTGAACTTTCAGATTCCCTACTTTACCAAAAGCTGCATGAAGGTTTACCTTTGCAGACGGGGTCATTTGTCGTCAAAATAAAATCGTCTATACCATCTGTGGCTCGAGGCTTGGCTTTGCTTTATGCTGATTACCCATTGTGCTCGGGTGAATTTGCTGATTTTCACGTAACTATTTTTCGACCTCTGAATTGGCGGCGTTACTTTAAATCACAGGTCGTATTCAGTTTTGAAGGAATGTCCCCCTTTAGTCCTTTGCCATATAGTCAGGCATTTCCTATGATGGAGTGGGGCTTGAATTGGTGTATTACTCATCATGCTCACAGTTATTTAAGCATTCACGCCGCCGTCCTGGAAAAAAATGGTAATGCAGTGATTCTGGCGGCCCCCCCTGGTTCTGGTAAAAGTACTCTATGCGCCGCTTTGATGGCGAGAGGCTGGCGTCTCCTGTCAGATGAGATAACATTGGTGCGATTGAGTGATGGTCTTATCGAGCCAGTCCCGAGACCGGTTAGCTTGAAAAATAATTCGATTTCAATAATTCAACAATTTGCAACGGATGCAATAATGAGTCCAGTCGTTCGGGATACTGTTAAAGGAACCGTTGCACATATGAAACCATCATCTGAAAGTGTGCATCGTGCACAAGAGCTTGCACGAGCGGCGTGGATAATTTTCCCTAAATATGTGGAGCGATCAGAGACGATACTAAACTGCGTATCGCCCGCTCGTGCCATGATGAACGTTGCTGAAAATTCATTTAATTATGGATTGCTTGGCCAGCGTGGATTTTCTGCGTTAGGGCGGATGGTGCAGTCCTGTCAAAGCTATGAATTTCAGTACAGTAGTTTAGATCAGGCTATCAAGACGTTCGATCAATTGCCTTCGCCAAGTCTTTCATGAAGCATGTTCCGCTGATTGTAGCCGCTTTTCGCGACCCTTTTGTCGTCTCTGGTTGGGATACGACACAATGGGATTTGGTTTTGTGCCAACTACGCCAGTCAAACATGATCGCCAGTATGCATGCGAGTTTGAACTTACACGGGTTGTTGATAGCTGTTCCTGAGCAAGCGCGCAGGCACCTAGAATGGGCAGCTTTGCTTTCTGAGCAACACCTCCGGTCCGTACGGTACGAGGTAAATGCGATACGTCTTGCTTTAGAGCATATAAAAGTACCTCTTGTATTACTAAAGGGCGCGGCTTATGTGATGGCGGATTTGCCTCGTTTTGCTGGCAGGATTTTTTCTGATATTGATATATTGATCCCCAAAGACGCTATCCTTGACATTGAATCTTCATTGATGATTGCGGGATGGCATTCTACGTTGAATGATCCGTATGATCAACACTACTATAGGGTGTGGATGCATGAACTGCCCCCTATGACCCATGTGACTCGTGGAACGGTGATTGATGTGCATCATGCGATCGTTCCAATCACATCAAGAATGCATCCCGATTCAGCTAAGCTCCTGGCGAATGCCCAGCCCATTCCAGGGGAGCAGCTAGTGTGCACCTTGTCTGGTGTGGATATGGTATTGCATAGTGCTGCTCACCTTTTCTGCAACGGTGAATTTGAAAATGGGTTTCGTGATTTATTAGATCTGCACAATCTTCTCTGTCATTACGCTGGTTTATCAGGATTTTGGGATGAAATTGTCGAAAGAGCAGTTGAACTTCAGCTCTCACGCCCAATGTTTTACGCCTTGCGTTACGTAACCTTAATTTTTGAGACGCCAGTGCCATTCGAGGTAATGAAAAAAGCAGATGCCGGTCGGCCTAATGCGCCGTTGCTCAAAGTGATGGATAGTTTATTCGAGCGTGCATTGCTTCCGCATCATCAAAGTTGCAAGGATTGTTTTACTGCTCCGGCAATATTCGCGTTGTATTTGAGGGGTAATTGGTTGCGCATGCCACCTTTTCTCTTGGCACGTCACCTGTTTCAAAAGGCATTTATCTCAAAACGCAACGCTACGCCTGAAAGAATATAATAGTAGAGTCGTGTAGTCATATATTTATATTGAGCAATTTTCATTTCTATTCGTTCCTCGCAACCCTCGCATTCCTCTCGTCGTGACGAAAATTTTTGCTTATCGGTGTCCGATAAAGATAATTTTCTTTCAATGCGTGACTTCCTCGCCAAATGTAGTTAAAATTAAAACAATTGTTAATTTGTCGATAAATTTTACATATTCTTACAGTTTTAACTGGTGGTTAATTGTAAGTACTTGATTATTTTGGGAGTTAAATTTTGGAACAGATTTTGCTTGGTAGGAAATTCAACATTTACAGTTACTGAACGCGCTTAGTTACTGATTGGATTGCTAGCTTTTGTGCCAAGCATTGAATCTAAGTCACGCAATAAGATTGGTGGTGGGGTTTGGTTAGTCAGTTGTTTTATCTGGCTTTTACACGACCAACAGATTATTGCAGAGCGTTCTGACAGTGAATGGTGAAGTAAAAACAATTGTACGGAGAAATTATTATCTATATCAAAGGTGACTCTGTTCGGCTAGTTCAATTTCCCTCGTAGTAATCAAAATATTTCCTACGGTAAATAATAGACTACACAGGTTGCATCTTAAAAAAGATTCAATCAAATTCTATTAGATTTCCAAGTTAATAAATTGACATTAAATGCGTCGAGGCGCTGGCACTTTTGATTTTCTTATAAGTACATGTTGTCACTTTTATCGTGGAAATTTTTAGAATATGCGAATTGCCAATCATCACGTTCCCCAGTTCACGGTGTTTTTTCTTTTGTTTGAGACTTTATTAGCAATTCTTGCGGTTTATCTCGCAGCATACTTGCGGTTTCCTGCAACGTTTTTTCATTACATCCAAACGTACAATAATTTCTTCCTAACTGCGGTCATTTTTGCGTTTATCTTGATTTTTAGTATGAGCGCCTTAGGGATGTTTCACGTTAATTTTCATAAGGATTTGCGTGGCACTATTTTGCGTTTAATGCCTGCGTTACTCCTGACTGTAATTTTGTTGATACTTGGATTTTATATATTCCCTGATCTGTACCTTGGCCGGGGAATTTTGTTCTTAGTGATGATCAATTCGGCGATATTTATACTCATTGCGCGAATCGTCGTTTATAAATCTTCCGACTCTTCGTTGATTAAGTCTCGTATTGCCTTTCTTGGTTGTGGTGAATTGGCAAACGAGTGCGCTAAGTTGGCCTTGAATAATAATTCTTATAATCGATATTCCATTGTCGGATTTATTCCAGTTGAAGGTGAAACCTGTATGGTCTCCGGAGATAAAGTTCTCGCCAATGAGGGTGGTTTAGCAGCATTCTGTCAAAAAAACAAAGTGACTGAAGTGATCGTGGCTGTGAATAATCGACGTGGGCAACAGTTTCCGTTGAAAGAACTATTGGATTGCAAATTGGCTGGAATTAAAGTCATAGATGCATCGTCGTTTTTCGAACGTGAGTCATGCCAGATTCGTGTAAATACGATGCAACCAGGTTGGCTCGTTTTTGGTGATGGCTTTAACCAATCTTTTCTGCGCGGTTTGGTCAAACGAAGTTTTGATTTGATCGCGAGTATCGTTATTCTGTTAATGACGGTTGTCATTATGTTGGTTACCGCTATTTTGATTTACTTTGAAGATCGCGGTTCAATTTTTTATAAACAAGAGCGTGTGGGGCTCAATGGTAAAACTTATAACGTGCTGAAATTCCGTAGTATGCGTGCGGACGCTGAAGCTGATGGAAAGCCACAATGGGCAAGCAGCAATGATCAACGTGTCACGCGGGTCGGCAAAGTAATTAGATTGTTACGTATAGATGAGTTACCGCAAATTATTAATGTGATCAAAGGCGACATGAGTTTCGTCGGACCGCGCCCTGAACGTCCATTTTTTGTCGATAAATTGATCAATGAGGTTCCTTTTTATAACATGCGTCACAGTATCAAGCCGGGAATCACTGGCATAGCACAAGTGCGCTATGGTTATACTGCCACTAAAGAGGATACGATCCAGAAGTTGCAATATGACCTTTACTATGTAAAAAACAATAGCCTGTTTCTGGATTTACTCATCATGCTAGAGACCATTCAAGTTGTTTTGTTTGGCAAGGGAGCGCGCTGAGTGAAAATGATGTTTTATGCATAATAGTATTTCTATTTATAGCTATGGTAGTGCATCGCTGGGTTATCTTGCTCTTGCTGTTACCTTAGCTTTAAAGTGGAAGAATCAATGGCAATGGGGCATGTTTTTTGCCTCAGCCATCATCTCATCGTTATGGGCTGCGACGTTTGTTATTTTATTTGGATTAGGACTTAACGTCGCGCCGATCGCTCAGTGTCTGGAAGTTCTCCGTAGTGCTTGCTGGATCATTTTTTTAATGATGCTGATGCGTCCCGCCATGAATGCTGCTGGAAAACGCTTGCTCAATACGCGGCCATTCATCATCGGAATTCTGACCTATCTACTGCTCCTTTTGGTAGGCACCATCTTTATTAATAGCCGTCTCTTATCAGGATTGGTTGGTGTTGTCGCCATCTCAGGGCGAGCGGTGCTTGCTGTCATTGGCATGTTGCTCGTTGAACAGTTATTCAGAAGTTCCAGTGAGCATGATCGTTGGAGTATGAAATTTGCTTGTATGGCATTGGCAGGGCTGTTTGTTTACGATTTTTATTTGTATTCAGACGCAATGCTGTTTCATGCAATTAATCCCGAAATTTTGGCAGCCCGTGGTTTTATCAATGCCTTACTAATTCCCCTGTTCATTGTGTCACTCAACAGGAACTTAGAATGGACTACGGGCATCGCGGTTTCAAGAAGAATATTGTTTCACTCTGCAGCATTGATAGGCTCATCCGTATATCTCCTCGTGATGGCAGCGGCTGGCTATTACCTACGCTATTTTGGAGGGCAGTGGGGTGGCGTATTGCAAATGGCATTTTTGTGTGGTGCCTTCATTTTGCTCTTCACCGTTCTATTTTCAGGCTCAATGCGCTCCAAGTTAAGAGTGTTTATCAGCAAACACTTTTATCAATACAGTTATGATTATCGCGAGGAGTGGATTTGCTTTACTCGCGTATTGTCAGCGGAAGGCCCGGGGCTTGGTGAGCGTACCATTGCTGCGGTTGCGCAATTAGTAGAGAGCGGTGCGGGTACCTTATTCATTAACCGACAAGTGAATGAATTTAAAGTAATAGCGCAGTGGAATACCAACGCGAGCTGTCAAACCGTGAGTAACGATAGTGAACTGTGTCGATTTATGCGTGAAAAGCAATGGATCATCGATCTCAAAGAATATCGCCGTGATCCCGGGAACTATGACGACATTGAAATTGATTCATGGTTGATCAATAGTACCAGTGCGTGGTTGTTGATTCCATTGATATTTCAAGGCCGCTTGCTTGGGTTTATTTTGCTCGAGCAGTCACGTAGCAAAATCGAACTGAACTGGGAAATATTAGACGTTCTAAAAATTGCCGCCAATCAGGCGGCTAGTTACCTGGCGCAACAGGAATCTGCTGATGCACTCATGATTGCACGTCAATTTGAATCGTTTAATCGGATGTCGACATTTATTGTTCACGATTTAAAGAATATGGTGGCGCAGTTATCGTTGATGATGGTGAATGCAGAGAAACATAAAAATAATCCTGAATTCCAGCAGGACATGCTGCAGACGATTGATCACTCGATCCAAAAAATGAAAACCTTGCTGCAAAAATTAGCGCGGGGATTTGAAGCTGATTATGTCAGCCCGTTGAAACTCGATGAGTTGCTGCGGAGAGTGATCGAAACGAAGTCGCCATACGAGCCGAAGCCAATTTTAGAAGTCACAAAACCAGATATTGTGGCATATGCGAACCGTGAGAGAATGGAGCGGGTGATCGGGCATTTAATTCAGAATGCGATTGATGCTACTCCGCGTGAAGGGGTTATCAAAGTTGAGCTTGATCATAAAAACCAAGCTGTTGAAATACGGATCATTGATAATGGCGCAGGTATGTCTGAAGAATTTATTAATGAAAAATTGTTTTCGCCCTTTGTCTCAACAAAGGTGGCGGGAATGGGTATCGGTGTTTTTGAAACCAGAGAGTACGTTCAACAATTAGGTGGACGTCTTGAGGTCATAAGTCAACCAAAAGCAGGTACCTGTTTTACGATCATTTTGCCTGATAATAATAATCAGGATTTTGCCATTGCAAATCTTGCGTAATACCGAGGGGGTTATGTTGAGTCAGGATAAAAAGAAATTATTGGTGGTAGAAGACGATATCGGTCTGCAGAAACAACTTAAATGGAGCTTGGATGCCTATGACGTATTGCTCGCTGCAGATGCCGAAAGCGCGATTGCTCTATTGAGACGCCATGAACCCGCTGTTGTTACCATGGATCTTGGTTTGCCTCCAGATCCTGACGGCGCGTCGGAAGGATTAGCATTGCTTAAACAGATTCTATCCTTTCTTCCTGATACCAAAGTGATTGTTATTTCTGGTAATCAAGATCGTAAAAATGCTGTTCAAGCGATTGCGATGGGAGCCTATGATTTTCATCAGAAACCCTGTGAACCGGAAGTTTTAGATTTGGTGATTCAACGCGCTTTTTATTTGCATGAACTGCAGACCGAAAATCGGCGGATGATGCAAGAACGGTCAGCAACGCCGTTAGCCGGTGTGATTACGCGTGATCCTGCTATGCTCAAAGTCTGCCGCAGTATCGAAAAAGTAGGCCCGTCGTCTGCGTCAGTGATGCTACTCGGTGGAAGTGGTACCGGGAAAGAGGTCCTCGCCAGAGCCTTACACCAATTAAGCCCACGCAAGGATAAGCGTTTTACCGCCATCAACTGCGCAGCGATCCCAGAAAATTTACTGGAAAGTGAATTATTCGGATATGAAAAAGGTGCGTTCACCGGAGCGATTAAGCAAAATATCGGGAAAATTGAGTTGTCTCACGAAGGTAGTTTTTTTCTTGATGAGATAGGTGATCTGCCGATGGCTTTGCAGGCAAAGTTGCTGCGGTTTTTGCAAGAACGAGTGATCGAACGCATTGGCGGCCATAAATTGATTCCCGTCGATGTACGTATTATCTGTGCGACACATCAAAACTTAAAAGCATTGGCGGAATCAGGGCGTTTCCGTGAAGACCTTTATTATCGACTCAGTGAGATTGTCATTACGATTCCGCCGCTCGCTGAGCGAGTCGGTGATCCCGCGTTGCTGGCGCATCATTTTAAAAATAAATTTAATGAATTAGAGGGACGTCCCGGACTTAAATTTAGTCCAGAGGCATTGATCCTGATTGAAAATCATTCCTGGCTAGGTAATGTTCGCGAGATGGAAAATTGCATCAAGCGTGCAGTAATCATGTCGGAAGGGCCGCAAATTTTACCCGAGGATCTTGGGTTGTTGCAGGTTGATCCCATCGAAGAAAAAATGAATTTACGGCAGGTAAGAGAAGAAGCTGAATACAAGGCTGTCTTGAAGGCACTATCATTTGTGGATGGCAATATTGCTAAAGCTGCAGAGCTGCTTGGCGTTAGCCGCCCGACAATGTACGACGTCATGAATCGCCACTCAATTAAATAGTAAAGCTTGTTCCGTCGACCACTGCATAAATTATTTATGACCGCACTTGTACATCAATTACTTTCCGAAACTGCGATGAGGCAACCCGATGCGCAAGCATTGCGTTATCAAGAGCAAAGCCTTAGCTATCGAGCGCTGTCCGACCATGTGAGCGAGTTTTCGGACGCATTGCTGACTTTGGGCGTACGTCGTTCGGAACGGGTTGCTATTTATCTCGAGAAACGCTTTGAGAACGTGATTGCGATGTTTGCGGCATGGCAGGCTGGTGCAGTAATGGTACCGGTGAATCCCCTGTTGAAGCAGGAGCAAATCAGCTATCAACTCAACCACTGCCAGGCAGCAGTATTGATTACATCAACAGAGCGGTTTGAAACTAATCTTGCGGTTTTACGTTCTTGTCCATCATTGCGATGTGTGATTGTTGTAGGCCGTGCCAGTGAGGGTAAGACTGATTTGCCGTTTCGCTTGATTTGTTGGGAAGAAGCAATGAAAGAACGAACGACGATGCCGCCACATCCAGTTGTTGATATGGATATGGCGGCAATTTTGTACACCTCTGGCAGTACCGGAAAACCTAAAGGTGTCGTTTGTTCCCATCGTAACCTCGTCGCAGGGGCTCAAAGCGTTTCATCCTATCTTCATAACAATGCAAACGATCGCGTTTTGTGTGTTTTGCCGTTTAGTTTTGATTACGGCTTAAGTCAGTTGACGACTGTTTTTTTAACTGGTGGCACAGCTGTATTACTCAATTACCTTCTTCCTAATGACATAATTCAGGCGATTCGAAAAGAACGGATTACTGGCCTGGCTGCAATTCCTCCGTTGTGGGGGCAGCTATCACTACTTGATTGGAGTAGCATTAATTTTTTGCGCTTTGCCACCAATTCCGGCGGCGCAATGCCTCGATCAGTATTGAATTCATTGCGTCAAAGTATTCCGAATACGCGTATTTATCTGATGTATGGTTTGACAGAAGCTTTTCGGTCGACTTATCTCGATCCGGACGAGGTTGATATTCGTCCCGATTCGATTGGTAAAGCTATTCCCAATAATGAAGTTCTAGTCGTCCGTCCGGATGGCACTGAGTGTGATGTCGATGAAGTGGGAGAGTTGGTGCATCGCGGTGCGCTGGTCTCACAGGGCTATTGGAACGATATTGTTGCCACGTCTGAACGATTCAAACCACTTCCAATTCCTAAAGATGCCTGGCGACTTCCCGAGATAGCAGTATGGTCAGGTGATTTGGTGCGTAAAGATAGTGCTGGTTATTTGTATTATGTCGGACGTAACAACGACATGATCAAAATTTCGGGTTACAGAATCAGTACGATTGAAATTGAAGAAGTACTATTCACACTGCCAGGCATGACAGAACTTGCGGTCGTTGGGGTTGCGCATCCGCATTTTGAGCAGGCTTTAGTTGCAGTGGTAAAACAAAATGCACAAGAAAGTTTGACAACCGACATGTTGCGCCGGCACTGCCAGCGACATTTACCAGCTTATATGCAGCCAAAACATTTTTCTCTTGAATCTTCAAGCTTACCTCGTAATGCAAACGGTAAGATTAATCGCCTCGCGGTTAGCCAAAGGTTTGCCACTTTTTTTCAGAGCCCTGACGATGCAAGCCAAGAAACCTGAACATGCGCCGCAAACTCAGTTTGCCTCACTCGATAATTGTCTGTTGGTCGGTGGGATACCGCTGACAAGGCTGGTTCACCGTGCAGGTGGAACACCGCTTTATGTGTACGATAAAACTTTACTAACTGCCCGAATGCAGTTGTTGAAAAGCTTAGTGCCGGTTGATCTGCGAATTAACTATTCCCTTAAAGCGAATCCGATGCCTGCACTTGTCGGTCATATGGCGGCGCAAGTGGATGGATTTGACGTTGCTTCAAGCGCAGAAATGCAGACGGCACTAGCAACCGTAATTCAGCCTGAGTACATTAGCTTTTCCGGCCCCGGTAAGAGCGATGCAGAGTTATTGCAGGCGATCGCCGCTGGCGTCATGGTGCATGTCGAATCGCTTAACGAATTGCGTAGGTTGGATCGAATTGCCGGTGAACATGGCTACCCGACAGAAGTCATGTTGCGGATCAATCCTGATTTTGACTTAAAGTCGTCTGGCCTGAGAATGGCGGGCGGGCCAAAACAATTTGGAATTGATGTTGAACAAATCCCGCGCATTCTCGAAGAACTAGATGGAATGTACGTTGAGTGCGTTGGTTTTCACTTTTATACAGGGTCGCAAAACCTCAATGCCAAGGCCATTAACGACATGTTCACGAAAACCTGTGAACTTGCGATATCTCTTGCGAATTTACCGATTGGATCGAAACGTCAGTGGGTGCGTCGGATCAATTTGGGTGGCGGTTTTGGCATTCCTTATTTTCCTGGCGATGTTGCACTGGATATTAATGTCGTTGCTGCGCATCTTCAGGATGCTGTAGTGCGTCTGAAGACGGTAATTCCAGATGTTGTCGTGGAGATAGAATTGGGGCGTTACTTGGTGGGTGAAGCTGGAATTTATGTAACTAAAGTAATTGATAAAAAAATATCTCGTGGGCAAACATTTTTAGTAACTGACGGTGGCATGAATCATCATTTGGCAGCATCAGGAAACCTGGGTCAGGTAATTCGAAAAAATTATCCCGTTCTTGTTGGCAATAAAATAAATAAAGATGCTGACCAGTTGGCAACTGTTGTAGGACCTTTGTGTTCACCGCTAGATTTGCTTGCGGACAACATGTTTTTGGCGCATGCTGAGGTTGGTGACCTGATTGTAGTGTTTCAATCAGGGGCTTATGGAGCAAGTGCCAGTCCGATGAACTTCTTGTCGCGTTCACCAGTTGCTGAGGTTCTGATTTAGTCAGCGTAGCACATTGATATCGATCTAAACTTTCTTCAACGTGGGGATGAACATGTTCTACAAATCGTTAGTGTTATTCATACTGGCATCATTAATTAATTTTTTTATAAATGATCCATCTTATGCCCAAACTAGCAAACCGCGGAGCTTGGCGGTTTCTGGTGTGTTGGGTTCTGTATCTCAGTCTGTACCAATTACAACAGTCAAAATTCAGCAAGCAATGCTCTCAGGTCTGAGTAATGGCTCTGCTGCTGGCGTACCCGTCACATTCGGTCAGGTATTTGCTCAGGGAGACGTGCCTAATTCTTCGTCACTTAGTGCTACGCTACAGGATGGTACTCCCGTTGTCTTGCAGGTGGATAAAAAGGCAACACATCCAGATGGATCGATGCGACATGCCGTCATAACAGCGGTTGTTCCCCTTGATCGATATGGTAAAAATTCATTACTGTTAAGCCGCAATTCTGCCCCCGCAAATTTGAATACTGGGGTTGATCCTACGGTACTTCTGAATGATGGATTTAAAGCAAATGTCCAGATATTAATTAATGGAGAAACCTATATTGCATCGGCAGATGACTTATTGCGTAGCACTAGCAAACCATTTCTTTGGTTGTCAGGACCGTTAGTCAACGAATGGCAGGTTTCCGCACCACTAAAAACTGCGTCGGGGAAAGTTCACCCACAACTTTCAGCACGTTTTGCCATTCGCTCATATACGGGCTTGCACAGTGCGAGAGTAGATGTAGCGCTGGAAAATGATTGGGCGTATGCTCCCGCTCCGCAAAATATTACCTATCATCTCGCCGTAACGGTTGGTGGGCAAACCGTGTATTCGAAGTCTTCTTTACAGCACTATCATCATTCACGTTGGCGCAAAACTTTCTGGTGGGGTAACAACAATAATGTTGCTATTGCACACGATACGGCATATTTGATTTCGACCAAGGCCGTGCCAAATTACGACCAAACCGTGCAAATATCTCCCTCTTCAATTCAGAGTATGGCAACACAGTTTTCTGGTGCCGCCGCCGATATCATGGGGAATGGACTCGCCGTCCAATATATGCCTACGACGGGTGGTCGTAACGATATTGGCCTTTTACCTGGTTGGGCAGTAAGTTACTTACTTAGCATGAACGATACCGCCAAAAAAGTGACATTAGGAACGGCAGATATGTCAGGCAGTTGGTCGATGCACTATCGTAACCAGAATACGGATCGTCCGGTTAGCCTGATTGATTTTCCGTATATGACCTTGCTGGGGCGTCCGGGAGATACCTACAACCCGCAAACGAAGAAAAATGAAGCGTTTCCTGTGTGCGGAGGCGATTGCACGACACCATTCGAAGCCGACTCTGCTCATGAACCTGCATTAGCGTATTTGCCTTATTTAGTGACCGGTGACTACTATTATTTGGAGGAGCTTCAGTTTTGGACCATGTATGATCTGTTTCAGAGCAATCCCGGATATCGTAACAACGTTAAGGGATTGTTTCACTCAACGCAAGTCAGAGCTCAGGCATGGACGTTACGCGATCTGAGTTATGCGGCATACATAACACCAGATGCAGATATGTTTAAATCCCAATTTGCACAATTTTTGTCAGATAATTTAGATTGGTATAATGCCTCGCATCAACCGAACGGAAGTCAGCCTAATATTTTTGGCGCATTAGTTGATGGGGATGCTCGCCAATATGTGAACCTGACATCGATTGCACCATGGCAGGATGATTTTTTCACTTCTGCAGTAGGTCGCGCGGTGGAGCTGGGTTTCGATAAAGCTAAGCCACTGTTGGCTTGGAAAGCACAATTTCCAGTAAAAAGAATGATCGATCCAGGATATTGCTGGATTGGCGCTTCGGTTTATACGTTCCAAGTGACGAACCAGAATGGTGGTCCGTTTTTTACCGATATGTCGACGGCATACTTGGCAAGCAATCCACCGGCAATGACATCGACGCCGTGTGATAGCCAAGCGATGGCAGCTTCACTTGGCTTAAATCTGCATGAAATGGTTGGTTATTCGAGCTCTGCGCTCGGATACCCCTCTAATTTGCAACCAGCCTTAGCATTGAGTGCTAATTCTGGCATTACAGGCGCAAAGCAAGCGTGGGCGCTATTTAATGCCAGAGCAATTAAACCGGATTACTCTGGTGCTCCGCAGTTTGCTATAGTCCCACGAAACTGAAAATGAATTTTTTAAATCGATGAATGATCCAGAACATGCTGACATCCCAGGTCGCACCAATAGAGCAACTGATGCCAGCATGGTTATTCATTTGCATGTCGCGATTCCCTCGGTTAAAGAAGATCGGGTCATTCATTCATCTTTTTTTGAAACATTAAAAAAAGCAGTACATCGCATACTCGATTGGTCTCGTTGGCTCCTGCATCGCAAATTCCAATTTAAGAGTCATAATTACGCGCAAAGGGAATACAGTAATCGAGGTGATATTGCCATTAAATTGGTTATAAAAGAGCTATTGCAAGCACAGTTTTCCGGTGTTGAGTTGATTTTTAGCGAATCTGAGTGGGGCAAATTAAGTGAAACTGCCGTCAGACGAATTAATGAACATTCCTCACTGTTTGTCATCGCCGGTGGAGGATACTGGGTCTTCAATAAGTCGAAAAAAATCAGCCCGGCATTTCTGGCAGATTTGCCTTATTTCAATCAAGTAAAATGCCCATTGGTTGTGTTTGGTTCTGGTGTAAACTTTAATATGCCGGAAGCAGATTCGTCCATTGATGTGGATATTGATCCACAGCTACGTGCAGCGCTATTAGATTTTGATCGCCGAGTTGATTTGTTCGCTGTTCGTTGTCGCTCATCGTTTAATTTTTTTCAATCCTTAGGCTTGCAGAATGCCCGATTGCTCTGTGATCCAGCCGTATTCAAATCAATGTCCGGGGAATTTCCTAAACACAAAAATAATGTGCTATCGATAGGCCTCAATTTTGCATTTCATGGCAAATTTGTTGAGAGTTTGTTAGCGAGGAACATCCTGATTTACATCGAATTTCTCAAAATCGTTAGTCAGCACTTTAAAGCTAAATTTTATTATTTCATTCATTCAGATGAGGAATTTTTGGTTGCAAAAATCCTTCAATCTGCAGGTGTTAAATTAACCGTGGTAGATGTTTCCGCCAATGATCTGGCTAATGCTTATCGCCAAGTGGATGTGCTGATTTGTCAGATGATGCATTCTAATATTTTGAGTTTTTGTGCTGGTGTGCCAGCGCTCAATATTGCTTACGATTCGAAAAATATCGGATTTAATGATTTGATTGGAATGCAGGAATTTTGTGTTAGTGCCCATCTAGTGACTGTGGAAAGTCTGGTTGAAAAAATGACCAAATTGATTCAATCTCGCACGACACTCAGTCAAAATATTGCTACAAAAAAGGCTACGCTCGCCATAGAAATGCAGAATTTCATGCGTGATTTAGGCGATATTGTGGCAAATTATCCGAACAACGCGAGTAAGTTGGCAAAGCTTGCTGGAAGTTAAAATATAGTGCTAAAAGACACTAATGTTAGTTTTAACACAGAACAATGCAAAGTAGCGGAGAGCGCTAAGCCAAGGCGTTGATCAGCTTGAAAATGTTATTTCGAGGGGTATTTGGATAGATGTATGCATATCCAATGGTTCATTTTCGCGGAAGTGCCAGACATTTTTTTTCCATAGAAAAGTATAAATATTACGTTACGAAAAGAGTATTTTTTTGAGAAATTCTTTTTGTCAGATTTTTTTACACAATACCCTTAAAAATTCCAGAAATGTTTTTAACTCATTGATTTTAAATAGTTTTAATTTCTGGCACACTAGTTGCTTATATAGTTGTGTAATGAAAATTTCATTGAATTTTTAACTTAACTTTGTGGATGAAAAATGAAAGCATTTAAATTTTTATCTTTGATTGCTGCAAGCGTTGCAGTTTTATCATGTATTTCGGTTCAAGCGTCATCCCTGAGTAGCGAAGACGGTACAGATGCAAACGGAACTGTCATTAATCTTACAAGCCAAAACGTCAAAGGCGGAAATCTGATGCCGCAGAATGTTTCTGGCTTCAATGGCGCTACACGTCCAGGTGGCGTAGTCGGTAATTGGTTGGCAGGGCAGCCAGGATCCAATGCAGTTTTAAGCTTGGTCAATATCGCTAATGGCATTTATGGTTATTCAGACGTTAGTTTCTTATGGGGAACGCCTGATGACTATAATACATTGATCGTTACGCAGAAAAACGGTGCTAAAACAACGTTGTCTTCTGGTATGTTTGATTGGACAGCAAACGGCTATGTAAATATCAAAGAAAGTGGCTCACCAATTGTTTCACTGACTTTTGAATCAACTAGCCCATCTTTTGAAGCTGCAAACTTCGAGGGTACAGTAGTTCCAGAGCCAACTTCCATCGCTTTGCTTGCTCTTGGTTTACTTGGTTTGACTGCAATTCGCCGTAAATCAAACAACATGTAATTTGTTTCCTGCAAAAAAAGCCCGCTTTGTGCGGGCTTTTTTCATTTTGTGGCAGTGAATGCAGGTCATAGCGCGATGCGTCGCATTGGCATGTGTCATAGTTTGAATCGTTCGGGTTAAATTGATTACACTAGGGCTGTGGCAAGGGTACATTGAATTCGACTTGCTCGTTGTAAAAGTAACTTGGTAAACAAGTAATGATGGGCTAATAGCGGTGGGAGACGCTTAGGCAATCTTTAATGTTTATATAATCCTCTTTAAGGTAGTATTACTTTGAAAATAACACTACCTTACTCATCACTGTTGGCTGTCGCCTTCTAAACCCGTCTAAGGGTTTGTCCATTATTTTTCTCTGGAAAAAGCTGCCATAAACAATGCGCGTGAAATATATAAAAGACTTTTTAAGGGGAGAGTACCTTTGGAAAATGCCATTAAGAAAAGAGGTATGCTAGCCAGGAATTTCCCTGAAAAGAAAAGATTACAACCAGTTTGAAAAGAATGTTGGCCACGAATACTTCTGATTTCAACCTTTGATAATTTATCCTTTTGTTCGACGAGGTGTTTTTCAAGCATAGGAAAAACGATCGAATGTGATAGCACCTGGTGGCGCTTCATTAAGCTCCCCTTGCTATCGTAATAATGAACCAAGATATCTTTCAAAATCTGGACTTTACCACGCAACGCAAGCTTGATCCAAAGATCTAAGTCCTCGCCGACTTGAAGCTTTTCATCAAATCCGCCCAACTCCAGTACTAATTTTCTATAGGTAAGGACGGTTGGGGTTGGCAGAAAATTATAAATTAACAGCGTTTTCCATGAGTCATTTCCCTCAACTGGTGGCCGATTGATATGCCCCACTTTGAGGAATTCACCGGACTCAGAAACCATTCTACTATTGCAAGAAATCAAACTGATTGAATTATCAGATTTCAATTCTGCTATTTGTTTTGATAGTTTTCCTTCAAGCCAGATATCATCAGCGTCGAGAAACGCTAAATATTTTCCTCGTGATGACTGGATGCCAACATTACGTGCCGCCGATACGCCGCAGTTCGTTGGCAATTTTAGTACACGAATGACTGGATGAGTCAGAGCTAATTCATTACATAAATCATATGTCTGGTCAGAACTTCCATCATCAATAATGATGATTTCAATCGAACTAATGTTCTGTCGTATGACCGAATCAACCGCTCTGGTAATAGTACGGGCGGCGTTGAAAGCGGGGATGATAACACTCACTTCCATGCAATCAACTTGATCAAAAAGATTGGTTTGTGCTTGGGTCATAATTTTTTTGTGTTTAAGCGCCACACCAGACTTTGAAAACTACGTACTATAAAAGCGGAAGGGGCGTTGTTATACCAAGCACCTCGATAAAACAAATGTTCTTCGCTTCTAATCTCATTTTTCCCATGGGATGTACCTTCTCCACGGTCTATCGTATGAACTTGATGTTGTATTGCCATCGAATAAATATATTTAAGTAAGAGCCTTCCCGGGGAATATTTGGCCATAGAAGGGTTATAAACAGGAAACCAATATTGGAGAATGCCATTGCCCATGATGCCAAAATGACTGGCAATCCACTGATCACCTGCATAGAGTTCGGATAGAAGCCCAGTACAAGCGGGTGATTCAGTGCACAACAATTGTTCCAGAAGTTTTATTTTCCACGAGTCTGCTAACGCGTCTGGTACTCCAGTACGTGCGTATTGGCGTCGTTTTTGTTCAATTAATTGACGTAGATTCGACGGTCGATTTATGAGCTGATTGAAGGTGAACCGAATTGGGCCAATCTCTTCAATTAGAAGTTTTTCGCGGCGATGGACTTCACTGCTTTGCTTTTTATTAAAAATCCCAACACTACGATCACTTGGACTAATTTCCCGGCAAGGGATTCGTAACCCGATGCGCGGCTGTTCTCCGGTCAAGCCATATGTAAGTTGGTGTTCATCCAGATGCGAAAAATTAATATGATTCAATCGCGCCAAAGTGAGCAGTTGTAGCGGCGTAATTCGTAGTGATGTTGGGGCAATTAAACCAAAATAGTCGGTCATTTGTCCGCCAACTGGTATCGCTGACTTCAATATTTTCCACATCCAATTTTTAAATTGAAATGGGAAAAAACCACAAATCTGGTTTTGATTTTCGAGAATGCAAACACGTACATTGGCACCAGTTTTCTCGACAGCATAAACATAGTGAAAACTGAGAAAGGGTGAGGCTAATTCGGCGTGCTTACTTGATAATTGCTCCCATAATGCAATTTCTGTCTGAGTCATTGCACTTGGTTTTACAACCCGTGAACTTAAATTAATCTCATTCATGGGGAGCGCTTTCATAACGGATCGTACTAATTGGTCTGTTAAATAAGCAAAATGCCAACATGAATGGATGAAAACGACCTAATTTGTCGATAATATCGTGTTCTGAAACGGCTATTCGACCAAATATGGTCTCTTCTAACTTGTTTTGGTTTTTCTGATTAAGAATTGAATCGCTGCTAAATAGCAATTCAATTCCTGCTGCTCTACAAGCCTCAACGACAGACTCATTATAACTGCCGTGTGGGAACGACATGGAGATGAGCTCTTGTATATTCACATATTCAGCCAAAGTATTCCGGGCGCTGTTGACCTCAGCGTAGGGATCCGCAACTTTGGTCAAAGGATGATGGCTGTGACCGTGACTTCCAATCGATTGCGTGGCAGAAAGGTTGATTAACTGCTTTTTGCTCAACATAGAAGGCGGCATTTTTGAAAATATATGCAGTCCTTTGGCCAAACGTTGCAATTGGATTGCAGGTAGTTTTTCAAGTTGCCGGATGATCCATTGGATATCGGCAATATCGTTAAATTTATCGTCTTGAATTGTGAGTTCGATTTCTAATTCGGACAAAACCATATTTAGGGCTTTGATATTTCGAGGATCTTGAGACAAAGTACAATATACGGCTTCCTGCCAGAATGGTTCATTCTGTTCGACAATAGAGCCTGAGACAAATACTGCGCTTCTTATTTTGAATTCTTCTAATATAGGTTGAGCAAATTGGGCGGTATCAGCCCAGCCATCATCAAAGGTAATCAAAATACTGCATGCTGGTAATTTTTTACCTTGTTTGTGAGATTCGTAGACGTCTTCAAGAGTAATTACCTGATAGTGTTTTTTGAGAAACATCAGGCACTGTCTGAATGTGTCTGTGCTTATGGTCCAGGTAGGATTGGCACCTAATTTGCTGTGCAAATCGAATGGAAGAACACGATGAAATAAGACTACCGTTAAAGCGTTCTTATTTCGCATCCTATGATAAATATGCATGATACCGAGTTGGTAGAGCATGAATTTGATGAATGAATAAAGGAGCCGCTTAATAGTCCACTTTCCTTTGTATACGGCTGGGGGCGGAAAGTAACCTGCATTTAAAAATTCCGCAATGTGTCCGTAAAGAGGATGCTTCGTTATTGCAACACCAATCAGCCAACCAATTGCAGCGGTGAATATGGCTACGATTAACTGTAAAGCTTGATTATTGTGAGTTGTTGTCCATAATAATGTGATTGTCAGAGGACCTGCAATACTACATGCAGTGACCATACCGCTACGCAAGCACGCTAAAATTAATTCGGTGATTGTTACACCGATCGTCATTTGCAAATATTTATTGATAATAAAAAACGTAATACATTCACCCAGGATGATGGCAATAGAAATGCCCATCACCCCATATCGAGAAGCCACAAGAATAGCGATCACTTTGATAGGTTGTGACAATAACTGTGCAAAAGTAGCCTGTCTGACTTGTCCATTCGCGATCATGACGTGTCCTGCGAAGATCGACATCGACGTAACTGCACCAGCGAGACAAAGCATTCGAACAATCGGCACGGAGGCATTCCATTGTGCGCCGTAGAGAACATTAATAATCTGAAAAGCAACGATTGCCATGACAGAAAAGAAAGGCCACGCAAGAATGGTTAAATAATTGACGGCCAACAGATAAGGTTGTTTAAGATCTGCCCCATCTCTTTTTAGTTGAGAAAAATAGGGTAATACAATGGGAGTTAGTGCTGATTCAATTAATTTGGCAAAAAGTTGAACTAAACCATTGCCGCGACTAAAGTAACCAACCGCAGCCATGTCGATAGTTTTCGCAATCACCAAATCAGGACTATTGGTACCAATTGCATTAGCAGCATTACCGATACTGGATATACCCCCAAATGAAATGATTTTGCCTATGTTTGTGAAACGTGGCAAAAATGGAAGATCTTTGGGACGAAAAATATTTGCAACCACACCAAAAGATAGGATGCCAGCAAAATTTGCCCATGCAAGGCTTAATGCTCCGAATCCTCGATATGCTAATACTGTCGCGACCAAGACATGGCAAACCGCGCTGGCAATTTTGATATAAAAAATGGTTGTAAATTGCATTTCCCTTCTGTAGAGACCAAACAATAGCGATCCAAAAGGTGATACGGCAAAACTTAGTGCCATTACATGTAAAATACTTTTTAATGAAGGGTTATCATAGAACTGCGCAACAGCATCACTGGAGAGCCACATTATCAGGGCGACCATCAAGGCTAAGATAATTGCGACACCAAACGCGGACTGGATTTTTTCATGTGTCAGGTCTACTTCCTGGATGACATAATTCACTACGCCGAAATCTCGGAACATATGTAATAAGATCATCAAAAATGCAGCAACTGAATAGACACCTGTATCAGCCGGCGTCAAAAGGCGAGCGAGAATCAGAACGCCAATAAATTGAATCGATAATTCGAGATATTGCGCAACAAAGTTAATACCAATCGATTTTTTTGTGCTTGTCATAGACTCTGAACTTAAAAAATTATTGTGCCAGCCAGCGAAGTAGCCGTATCTGGAACATCAGGGGAGTCTTGTCCCAAGGGCAGCCTCGCGGAATCTGGAATAGGTCGGTATTCGTCGATACCGTATCTAGCGAGGTACAAAATGCAGCACGATAGCCAGCAGTCTTAGCCAATTCTATATGTCGTTGATCGTAATCTAAGCCTGCCTTGCCGTTTGGGTAAGCAAATAAATCTACGGGTTTACCGGTAATGGATTCCAATGTTTGCTTACACTGGATCATTTCATTTAATCCTTCTTCATCCTTAATTTTAAGTAGGATCGGGTGGGTAACGGTATGTCCACCGATCTCAAAACCGTTATCGGACAGGTTTTTTATCATCACCTTAGAAAGCATTAATTCTTCGTGAGACATGGCCCCTGCCAATTGTTCTAACTGTCGAGTCAGGGCAAAACGTTGTTCAGACGAGCGGTATTTAACTGCATTAACAAGTTGATCTGCGATCATTGCTCTATCAGTCTGGTTCTTAATTGTATAAACATCAAAACCACACGACGTTAAATCCACAGTTCCAGGTCTGATGTGGCGTATCGCTTCAATGATGCGATCATTCCACATATTGCTGCCATCAAGATAATCCGTTGCAATGAAAACAGTTGCACTAAGGTTGAACTCCTTAAGAATCGGCATCGCCAGATCGTGCGTAGATTTATAGCCGTCGTCAAACGTGATACTGATGGATCGCGGTGGCAGGTTGCCGCTTTGCAATTGATTAAGTGCCTGGCTCAGTGGGAGAACATTGAAATTACGTACCAATGCTTCCATCTGCCAGCGAAAAGATGCGATGTCGGGATCAGAGCTACGCATTGGGTCTGGTATGTCGAGAATGCGGTGATAAATCAGAATGAAAAGTCGTTCATTACCGCCTTTACGACGACTGATTTGGCGCTCTAACAGTCTGAGGAGGTGGGACTCTACGCGATGTTTTAGTGATGATGCCATGTTCTCGTTTATCCCTCTTGTAACTCAGGTTGAATCGGTGAGTCCGTAGTGGTTGTCATTTTTTTTGGGTGTAACAGGAATTTTTCTAACAAGACCAGTAGTGCAACAACGTCATAGAAAAGGTCATAGTACGCCATCGTCAAAAATGCGCCACCAACTGCGAAACCGATCATACTGACCTGACACATTGCTGCTAAATTTGACGCCCATTCTTCATCCGGTCGGTTTTTACAGAAGGCGATAATACGACTTCCCGAGCGCCAGGCCAGAAAGATAAAAAGTAGAAATAAGATGAATCCAATATAACCATGTTCACCGAGCACTTGAAAATAAATACTATGTGCGGCATGGTGGTTACGCGGTTCCGGAGCAAATACTAAAAAAAGTCGGGGAGTAAAGCAGTCAAAACCACCGCCTGTTACACTGGAATTTGCCACGTTAACTGCATACTGCCACGCGTTAAGCCTACCCAATGCTGATGAATCTGCAGAATAATTATCGATGCTGTGCATACGCTCAAACCACTGGTTGGGCATGATGCTCATACAAATAGGGACAATGAGAAGTAGTATCAAACCTGTACGAATACGATGTTTACTTTTTAAAAGCAAAAATAGAATAATGGCGGTACCGCCAAGTATTGCTCCACGGGAGTAAGACCCTACGACAGCAATAGAAGAAAGCCCGACCATAAGTAAAAAACCGATTTTGACCCACTTTCGTTTGCTTTCCAGCCATAGATACCACATGATCGGCAGTGCCATCAGTAAGGCAAGGGCGAGTGCATTATTGTCACTGATATAGCTTCCTTCTGGACCATATACATGACTATTGCCGGCTGTTAAGATCGTAAAAATACCGCCTTTGACGCCAAAAAAACCGATCGACAAAGCAATGATGCCGGCAAATTGCTGAATTTGTTTTTTTGTGTTCGTACAGAATAAAATTACACCGAATAAGCACATGGTCTTCATAACCCGGCTCCATTCATTCCACGCTCTTTCTGGCTCCATCGCAAACAGGGTTGTTACTGACATCCATAAGCAAAGCGTGATCAAGGCGATGACACAAGCAGTGGCTTGAAAGCGCATTTTCTCTTTTGAGAAAAAAATGCCGATCACCGTCACACCGACAATCATCGCTTCAAATGGAAAAGAATATGCTGCCCCATATGTCAGGCGATGGGGATTCATGAGGCTGACCCACGTAAATAAAATCACGCCAATGAACGGCCTCTTAACGGCAAAAGGCAGTGCAGCAAATATAAAACAGAAGAGGATGATGTCACGCATGACGCTTAAATCCTTCGATCAGACCGATAATTTTTTTGGCGTTAGATTCCCACGTCAATTGTTTCTCATTAATAGTGCTGCGCGCATTTTTCTGTAGACGCTCGATGAGTGACTGGTCGCGGCAGAGCCGATTTATCGTCTCAGGCATGCTTCCTGGCCGATTAGGATCAAACAGTAATGCATTATCTTGATCGGTCAGAAGTTCACCAATATTGGGTTGATTGGGTGCTACGATAGCTTTACCTGCTGCCAGATATTCGATTAGTTTTAATGGAGAAGCATAGGCGACGACGGCGGGTTGTAGTGCAATATCAAACATGGCGATATAAGTCGGGATCTCGTTTCTTTCGATGAGCCCGGTAAAACTCACGCGATCCTGGATATTTAAGGATTTGGCCTGCGCTTCGAGATGGACACGTTCAGGGCCGTCCCCAACGACGAGTAAATGTCGACGAGAATCTGGCTCATCGTTGGCTAGCATGCTAATGACTTTGTCCAGACCATGCCATTTGCGAATGAAACCTGTAAAACCTAAAACCAGTTTATCGTGCAAGCCCAATGCCATTTTTGCAGATTCTACTGCTGCAATTTCTTCAAATTCGTGAAGATTGATTCCGTTATGAATAACCATGGTTTTTTTCGGATCACTGCCATATTGCAGCACGATGTCTGCCATTACTTGCGTCACCGGTAAAACAAAATCTGCTGATTTCCAAATGTATGTTTGGCACCATTTGGCGATACGATGCAGGGAGAACCCATCGTAGCGTAGGCGCTCTTCAAAAATGGGAGAATTCACTTCTAAGATGAGTGGCAGATGAAAACGACGTTTGGCCCATATGCCAGATAATAGGAATAAATTGTACCGTTCGTAGATGCAGTCAGGTTGATGCAATTTGATTGCTTTTGCTAATTCGCGATACGACACCCAATTATAGGCCAACTCCATCAACTCATAGATGAAGCGCGGCATATAACGTTTTAAAAATGCGACTCTACGGTCATCTACCCCAAATCCTGTCTTTTGACTTCCTTCCGGTGCAACGACAATAACTTTGTGTCCCAAGGATTTAAACGCAGCAATCATTTCTTCAATGTGCACTGCCTGACCGTCTTTTGAGCTGGTGCGATGATGGTAGAGTATTTTTAGCATGTTGGATCACCATGTAATATGGTGTTGAATAAGTGTAATTGTCCTTTTGTGGTGTCATCCCAGCTAAATCGTTCAGCGTACTTGCGTGTCGCTGCACGAGTAGGACCGGTTTCTCGCATGGTATTGACCGCACCCGCAATTTGTTCTGCATTGCGCGCATCGAGCAGTAAACCGGCATCTGGCGAAGTAATTACTTCTGAAGAGCCGCCTACATCGCTAGAAATAACAGGTGTTCCGCATGCCATTGATTCAAGCAAGACATTTGCCCAACCCTCTCGTGAAGAGGCCAGCACCATAATGTCAGCTGCATTGTAATAGCGATACAATTCTTTTTGTGCAACTGAACCAATGAATTTGACGCGATCGCCTACACCAAGTTGTTCAGCAAATGCGCGCAGTCGCTGATCTTCAGGCCCGCTACCAGCAATCATCAGGTGAACCTCTGGCAAAAGAGCTAGTGCCTGAATAACGAGATCATGTCCTTTGTGGGTAGTGAGTGATCCAACGGTGAGTAAGGTGAACGCAGAAATTCCCAACTCGGTTCTGATTTGCTCTCTCTCTATCGGGTAGAACCTGGTCAGATCTACGCCGTTGCGCAGCGGTGTAATGTGATTTGGAGCCACTCCCAATTTTATTAATTCATCTTTGAGTGCCTGGCAAACCGTAATCACAGCGCTGGCATGATGAGCTGCCCATTGCACCATTTTCTTTGGTAATCCACTCTGTGCGATGACGTTGATATCTGAACCCCGCGCAGTAATGACGACTGGTTTCTTGAAATATTTTCCCAACATCATGGCTGCAACGCCATCCGGATAAAAGTAATGTGCATCGATTAAATCAAAATCCTGGCCTGACTCAATCAGCTGGCGAATCGTCTTTTTCAACGAATGTGCCATTAGGAACGGTGTAAGGTACATGCCGATTTTAGGAATCAAGGGATACCGTGGATGGGTAATATTAATTTCCTGGCGAAATTGCTTTGACGGTACTCGTGCAAAGCTCGCGTAGCGTCCAAAAAAGGAATTTCTGAACGGAAACCAAGGTATCGGTGCGATTACCTGTGCTTCGGCTTTACCACTGGCCACCAGAAAACGCAGGCGAGTTTCTACAAAAATGCCGTGGTTGATCTGCTCTTCATTTGGATACAAAGTAGTCAAGGTCAGCAGACGTATTTTGTCTCGAGTGAAATTTTTTTCGCTCATGAATTGGCTCGTAGAAACGCTGCAAACATAAGCAATGCCCATAATGAAGTGCTGTAATCCTTACGCCCTGATTCATGCTGATCGACTAAATGATGCAAGTAGTCAATATTAAAAATTTTGGCATCTTTCATCCGTTGGTGCAAAACAGTATCCCGCACCAGCTGGCGGAGTGGGCCACGTAACCATGACGCTAGTGGAATTGAGAATCCTTTTTTACTACGATATAAAATATCATCGGATAAGAAAGGTCGCAGCGATTTTTTCAGAATATATTTTCCTTCTGCACCATTGAGTTTCATTGATGCTGGTAATCCAGAAACCCATTCAACGAATTGGTGATCGAGCAAGGGCACTCGCACTTCGAGCGAATGGGCCATACTGGCACGATCAACCTTTGTCAAAATATCGCCAGGTAAATACGTTTTGAAATCCAGATACTGTACCAATGAAAGCGGATCCTCGACAGGCGCGTTGGCCGCATGATTACGCATGACCTCGATCGCTTTATAACCCTGGAGTTCGGCGCGAAATGTGTCGCTAAAGAGTAGCTTTCGTTCTCGATCCGGCATAATTGAGACGCCATGAAAATAACCATCAACCAAATCCTTTGACAGTGCTTCAAATGTCGTTTTTGCGCGTAAAAACTGCGGCGCCCAATCTAGTTTAGGGTACATTTTTCCTAACGCACTAAACACAGGAGCACGAATTGCCAGTGGAATTTTTGAGCGAAGTTGTTGTTCCGCCATTGCATATCGATATCGACGGTAACCTCCAAAATTTTCATCGCCACCATCACCAGATAGTGCAACGGTAACGTGCTTTCGCGCTAGTTGGCAGACGCGATAGGTTGGGAGGGCTGAACTATCTGCAAATGGTTCGTCATATAAATTGGCTAGCAGGTCAGTCAGGGTGTGACTATCGTCTTTAACTAATTGCGTGTGATGATTTGTTTTATAACGATCTGCAACTTGTTGCGCATAGATGGATTCATCGTAGTCAGGATCATTGAAGGCAATAGAACAGGTGGTGATCTTGTCAGGATCATTTTGTGCCATCAAAGCAACCACGGCACTAGAATCTACGCCGCCAGATAAAAATGCACCTAACGGTACTTCCGATACCATTTGGCTTTTTACGACGCTGGTAAGTCGGTGAATCAGCTCCTCTTGAAGATCTGCTTCACTGCTGAAGGGAACAGGTTTAAAGGGAACATCCCAGTATTTGATCTGGGTGACGGCGATGTCACCATGGCGAACAAGCAAATAATGCCCTGGATTGAGTTTATTGACTTGGCTATAAATTGTTTTTGGGTCAGGAATATATCCAAAGGCAAAATAGTCTTCAATGGCAGTCGGATCAAGTTGTCGGGAGGCGCCTGGAGCCGTCATTATTGCTTTTAATTCTGATCCAAATAGAAATAATCCATTAGGTAATAAAGAATAAAACAGGGGCTTGATACCGACATGGTCGCGCGCTAAAAACATGACTTGTTGGTTTCTGTCCCATAAACCAAAAGCGAACATGCCTCGTAAACGCTGCAGGCAATTAGGGCCCCATTGTTCCCAAGCGTGAACGATGACCTCAGTATCGGAGCGTGTTCTGAAAGTATGTCCTAACTCAATCAATTCAGACATCAATTCGCGGTAGTTGTAGATCTCTCCGTTAAATACAATCACTACGCTTTTATCTTCATTAAACAACGGTTGCTGCCCAGTCGCAAGATCGATAACGGAAAGTCGACGGTGTCCAAGTCCCACGCCAGCTTCAAGATGGAGATCGCCCTGATCGGGACCGCGATGATGCAGGCTCTCGTTCATACGAAGCAGCATCTCGCGTTCTATCTCACGAATTCCCGAGGTGTCAAACAGACCTGTTATTCCGCACATGGTGACTGATTTCCTGAATTCTTAGTGTAGTTTCTCATGACATAACTCGTCATACAAATGTTGATACTGACTGATCATGCTTGTCAGACTATATTTTTCTTCGATACGTTTGCGCGCTTCTGCAGCGTGGAAAGATGCAAGTTCTGGCTGCTGCAGATAGCGCAAAAATGCATCGGCGAGTGCTTGCGGATCGTTAACTGGTACCAGACTACCCTGTACCTGATCTTTAATCACTTCAGGAATCCCACCAACCTCGGAGGCGACAATCGGCAGTCCTGTTGCCATTGCTTCTAAGAGCGCTATAGGCGTTCCTTCAGCAAAGGAAGGCAGCGTAAAGACTGAAAAGGTGCTCATTATTTGAGCAACATCACTCCGCGCTCCAGGTAACCAGACGAGTTCACTAATACCCGCGTCAACAACCTGTTGTTTTAGCGACCTAAGTAGCCGACCTTCGCCAATGATGCATAGCCTTAATTGATCTCGATAATGCGGACTTTCGTGCAATTTCTGTAATAAGACATGAAATGCTTCGATTAATCCTCGATGATTTTTGATGTCTCGGATTTGACCTACTGTTCCGATAACAAAATGCTCCCCTGGCCATGGCAATACCGTACTTTGTTCAGTTCGATGCGGCGCAAATTTGTCGGTGTCAACACCGTTAATAATCACACACTGCTTCTCTGATGGAATTTTGACCGTATCAAGCAGCCAGTTGTGCAAATCAGTCGATACTGAAACATAACGATCAATAAAAATTTGTAAGTGTCGCTTTAAGAAAATATGTTTCTTATTTGTTCCATTGACGTCGGACATGTCACGGCCATGTTCGGCATGGACACAAATCGGCACACCTGCTAATTTTGCGGTGAATGAATATTCAATAGCGGCAGTATTATAGGTATGTAATATTGCAGGGCGCAGTTTCTTTAGTAACTTCCATAATTTGAAATGGATCGACAAACCTAGCCCAGGTGGTTTGTTCAAAGCAAATATTTGAACATTCGGTTGCGTGATTTTTTTTGCAAAATCTGTAAAGTCAGTCAGGCAGACAATGGCGTGCCTGTATTTGTCAGGTGGTATTTTGTTGACGCAGTCGACGACTAATGTTTCTAGCCCACCAAAATCCAGATGGTATAGTAAATGTACAATCAGAGGCGAGTCTGTGAAAGTCTTTTGTTGCATACTATTTCTGCTTCCTGTTCTGATTTAAGCTCGCCTGAATTTGCATAAAATCGGCTTTGAGGAACTCGCGTATTGTCTGTCTTGCCTGTTCGGGACTGTCCGTAAAAGGAACCGCAAGAATGATAGCGGCGCCGTCATCTCCCTGAAGAGCGAGTTTGCCTCGGGTCTGTATTATCTTTCCCTTGATTTGACTCGACGAAAACTGACCATTAATCCAATTTGTTGACCAGATCATCAATTGCTGGCTGTTATTTGTGAGTTGGGTCTCATGGAACGGCAAAGTGATGATCTGATCATTAGTAGCCTCTGAAACTGGCTCTAATCGATCGGACTGCACTGTCTTGAGCCAGTGTGCAGCATTATCTTCGGTCATGGTGTTCGCACTGCTGATAAGCTCTGAGCCATGCTTCTGATTGCGGTAGTACTTGATCACGAGTTTTACGCGTAGATTATCTTTTGCAAAAGAGCGATCAAACTCAGCAACAGCAGGTAAGTATTGTGGCTGCCATGCAATGAATGCAGGAATCGTTGTCCAACTGGAAATAAAACTATCGAAACCGGGGACGTTGGCGTTGTAGTTCGATTGATCAATTGTGCGCTCGATAAGTGGAAAAATACTTAATAACAGAATCACGGACCCCGCAGCATGAACCCATTTTGTTTTGAATGAAAAAGGGAGGGGGATGGACGTCTGCTTTTTTCCTTCTGAGGTAAGTTCGAGCGGCATGTCGCGCCAGAAGTTGCCGATCCAGAACAAGACATAAATAACCAAGCCAAAGAAAAGCCAGCCATAAATCAAATGGTCAACGCCGACAGCTAAACGCATACTGCTGAGGTGGCCAATCATTACGATCATGTACGCTCGAAGTCCATTGGCCAAAATAGGCATGATGGTTGCCGCGATAACAAAAATGACGCGTTTTTTCCAATGGCTATACGATAAGTAGGCATACAGACAGCCCAACGTCACCGATGAGATCAGATACCGAAGTCCGCTACAAGCGTCAACGACAGACCATGTACCACTTGGAATAAAAAACGTACTACCGTTACGTAAGACTGGAATTCCAGTGATTTGCAATGCGGCAACGGTAAAATCAGCTGTGAAGTTGATGAGTGGTTGGAGTAATACGTCGCCAAACGGGACTGCAAACATCAGAAAGAACAGCGGAAAAATAATAATTTGAAATATCTTTACACCAAAGACCGTCAATACCAACAAGGGAAAGAAAGCCACAAAACTATACTGGCGGATGACTTGCACGTCGCCAATATCTGCCAAAATCCATCCGATCCCATCCAAAAGCATTAACGCCAGACCGGGCCAGAATGGTTGTACAAGTGTGCTATTCAAGTCGCTTCTTTTGCGCCAGATCAGCCACAGAGTGATCGGAAGAATAATGTAGCCATGTGCAAAAGTTTCCGAACTATTCCAAATCTCTACCAAAGAATAGGCAGTACCAAAATAAATGATAAACGGTAAAAGCAACAAGGTAACGATGAAGGTAGTCTTAAAAACTATCGGGGTACTAACTTGCTTCTCAGGTATCTGTGCCGTGTTCATGTTACTGAATATCCGAAGTGGTAGAAGTGAGCATGGAATCAATGGCTGAAAGATTGGCATGCCAGTTATAACTCTGCATAACCTTCGCGCGTGCTGCTAATCCTAAATTGTTTTGTTTCTGATCGAAAATTGCACAAACATGCGCAACAAACGCCTGTAAATTTGCCGCTAAAAGTAGTTCAGTACCTGGAGTTGCATCTATGCCTTCCAGTGCCTGTGCAGAAACCACGACGGTTCGCGCCATTGCCATCGCTTCCAGAACTTTGTTTTGCACGCCACGCGCAGTAAGCAATGGCGCGACGACTGCATCGGCGTGGTGAAGGTATGGCCGTATATCCGGCACACTACCCGTCACATGCACACCCTCAAGTTTCCCAACTTCAACCACACTTTCAGTCGGACGTGAACCTACGATATAAAATAATGCTGCTGGATGGTGCTTGCGGATCAATGGAAAAATATCCCTTGCAAACCAAGTTACCGCCTCACAATTTGGCCAGTAATCCATGGCACCAGTAAAAACAACGATATGCGATTGTTGTTCATAAGGATCGGGGAAGCTGTGTTCAGGCGAAAAATAATCGGTGTCGACACCATTATTGAGAAAGCCAATTTTGTCACTACTTTCAGGTGCAAGTCGTTTAAATAGATTGGCTTCTGCTTCAGAGACGAACAACGAATTATCAGAAGAAGCCGCGAGCTTACGTTCAAACCCTAGCAGGCGCTTGCCTTCCAGTCGATACAGCCAGCTCATCGGCCATGATTTGTTTTGCGCATATTGCAACCACTTATCAGAGTCAACGTCGACAAAGTCGACGATTATCTTAGCGTTGCTTATGTGGTCTACGTATTGTCCCATTGGGGACGAGAAAATCACAATATGCTGGATCTGACGGCGTTCTATAGTTTCATTGACCCATGCTTGCATTTTTGCCGTATAAAAGTAATCCTGAGAAAGAGGGCGGTTCAACACTAGAGCTTTTAAACTCCTGATTTTTGCTAAGAGTGGACGTAACAGTGAAAAATGCGTGTCCCCACAATAGGTTTTTACTTTGTCGATGTATTGCAGATCATCTTGATCATCGATATAACATCCAAGGTGTACCTGATATTGGGCGGCCAGATGTTTTAACAAATTAAACGACCGTATTTTGTCTCCTTTATTGGGTGGAAATGGAATACGGTGCACCAACAAAAGTAAATGTGCTTTATCTTTCATCTTCAGCCAAGATTCTTTACGATAAATGGACCGATGAAATTTGCTAATGGCAAAGGCATTCGGCGCCAAAGTTGAATAAAGCGCTGATATCGCGGATTGAGCGGGTTATTTTCAGGAAGACTCGAATTAGCGTGGAGCAGATATTCGTAGTGCAGTGGTTCCGCTTCGAAACCCCAGTTTTTTTTGAAATCAAAAGCACCGGTACCGCGTTTACTCCGACCAAAATCGAATATTTTATAGCCTCTGGCGCAGGCACGCCGCATCAGTTCCCAATACATGAAATCATTTCCAGCGACGGCTCTTGCTCTACTTGTACCACCACCGTAATAAGGTAAGACTTCGTCTTTGAAATAAAAACTTAATACGCTGGAAATCACTTCTTTTTCTTTCACTATCGTTAGAATTTCACAATCGTCTTTAAACACTTCTTTTAAAATTCGGAAATATTTTTTGGAAAAAACAGGAGTGCCCAGATTATGCACACTGCTCGCATAGGCAAAATAAAATCGATCGATATTTTGATCGATTTCACTGACGAGATTTTCTTTGATTCCCTTACGCACCATCGCTCTTTGCTTACGTGGTATTGCAAGCATATTTGTTTCTTCATCAGGGTCGATAGACTTACGGAAGGTAACGTAGAGGTCTTTACTAATCCAATCGGTGTTTTGAGGTTCACGATTGCGTAATTCCAGATACCCAACATTTAATTCAGCGGTGAGCTCTTGTGCCTTTTTGGTTAACGCTATTTTTGCAGCGTCAGAATGACTGGCTACCCCTCCATAGACGCAGAAGGGTAGGCCACTTAATGAGTGTCCGAATAATACACTTTTGACCTGTGCTAAAGGTAACACGCCAACGATTTCGCCATTTGACTGCGCATAAAGGAAAAACGTTTTATGGCCAAACGAGCGTTCAATCACAGTTTTCCAACCTGCTTTATGGAAAAAAGTAGCGTTCGTGCAAGTGTTTACAAAACTGTCCCAGCGGCTCTCATCTTCTGGTTGCATCAGTCTTATCGTTATTTCATTTTCAATCACTGGCACACCCATTTTATGCATTAACTCTAGGCTGGCTAGCGGCGTTGAGAAAAATATCATCCATACGACCCCAATCGAAATCAGTGATTAACTGTTTCAACTTCGCTTCATTTTTGGAGAGGTTAACGTAGTGGCGGAAACGTGTTTTCAAGTCAAGCGATTGTTGTACTGGCTGACCTGGATCTATTTCCCACGGATGGAAATAAAATATTCCTGGTTGTTGATCAACCTGATTAACACGATTGATCAGGAAGCGCGATAAAAAATACGGGAAGAGTCTGAAATAGCCTCCACCACCTGCGGGATAATTTTTCCCCAAAGCACGTATTGTTGAAATTGGTATTTCAAGCAATCCATTCGTTCCATTAGGATAGTAAGGAAATCGCGGTGCATCGCTAATTCCATAATGGTCATGCTGGATAGGATAAATGCTGGAGCTATATTTATAGCCAGCTTTCTGGAGTGTATCCAATGCCCACATTGATTGACGACCGATCGAAAAACTAGGTGCCCTATATCCGAGAACTGGTGTCGCAGTGAGTTCTTCAAGGATATGTTTACTACGGGAGATATCTTCAGCGAATTCTGCTTCATTTTGATCGGTAACACGCAAGTGCTCGTAGCCGTGGCTGGCAATTTCGTGCCCGCAAGCGTGGATTTTTTTGATCATTGCTGGATAACGTTCAGCAATCCAACCGAGCGTAAAAAACGTCGCTTTGACTTGTTCTGCATCGAGTAATGCGAGGATGCGATCAATATTTCGTTCAACGCGACAGTCCTGTTCAGGCCAGCTATCACGTGATATGTAGGGTGCTAAAGCAGACACCTGAAAATAATCTTCGACGTCTATCGTCATAGCATTACAGAGTCGATTTTCACTAGTTCCGCGCATTGAAGTTACCTGCAAAAAGGGTGATCAATAGTTCTAAATTACATTCTCGGAGTTTAATCCTGAGCATTATTCATTTTTGTTACCGGAACTATTTTTTTTACCGCGCCAATGACAGAAATCAAGGCTTTTTCCATGCGGGTTAGCCGTTCATCAACTAACGAAGAATAGGAATAGTTATCGCCAAGATTGTCGATTGCAATGGCTGTATTGATGATTGGTGTTGTCAACGGGACTTCACTTTCCTGTTGAATATCTTGAATCACCTTTTTTATTTCTGCTTCGCCAAAAATCAAAATTTCATCTAAAAAACCCATGAGTAACATGCGATCACAGAAAGAATTAATTTTTCTGGGGATGCCGCCGGTATACTCGTGAATTGCCTCGTAGGCATCTTGATTGATCTCTGGACTATTCTTCCAACCTACGGTATTGAGGCGATGCTCAATATAAGATTTTGTTTCGACAACATCGAGCGGACCCAAATGGTAGCTGGCGATAATACGCTGATACAATTGCTGCATATCCGGGCTGAGCATCACTTGTCTGAATTCAGGTTGGCCTAAGAGGAATGTTTGCAATAAACATTTATCGGCTGTCTGAAAGTTGGACAACATTCGTAATTCTTCAAGTGCGCGTGGCGTCAGATTTTGTGCTTCATCGACGACCAGCAGGGCACGTTTTCCTTGCCTGTCTATTTGAATTAAAAATTCTTCGATACGACGCAAGAGGGTAGCCTTACTGAGATTTTCATATTCAATACCAAAAGCTCCAGCGACCAAGCGCAAGATATCCTCTGAACCTACATGGGTGTTGACGATCTGTGCCGCTACGATGTTCTCGGTGACTAACTCAAGAAACAGGTTGCGCATGAGCGTTGTTTTACCTGCGCCAATTTCACCCGTAATGACAATGAATCCCTCGCCTTGTGAAATACCATATTCAAGATATGACATGGCACGCTTATGCCCCTTACTTCCGTAGAAAAAACGTGCATCTGGCTTCAATTGAAAAGGTTTGGATGACAACCCATAAAATTTTTCGTACATCTGAATCCCGTTATATGCTGAGTAAGAACGTCAAAGAGACTAAATTGTCTTTGAAATTGCTCGAACCAAAATTGGCACTATTGTTGATATGCTCAAATTGCATTGAAACTTTCAGCTTTGGTTGGAGTTGATAGTTAATGGCGGTCGTAAAGTTGTTGTTTTTAGAAATAGAACCATTACTTTCAGATCGAGTTTTGATATAGCTGTCCGTAAAAACCGCACTTGTGCGTGGAGAGATATTGTATGTCCATAAAATATTGCAACCGGTTTGCTTAGTATTACTCAATAAATTCGAATTGGTTGAAATGGCGGTGGCAGTATTTAACGACTGCTCTTCCCGAGAAATATCGAATAAGCTGAAAATCACCGTGTTTCGTGCGCCAGTTACTGCCATTGAAGCTTGGAGATTTTTCTGTAAATAAACCAGGTTTGTAATTGTATTTACCGGCATAGTTAACGTGCTAGGCAAACCAGTGTTGGCAATAAATGCATTAATCGCTTGCTGCCGTTGCGCCTGATTTGGAATGCTAGACTTCCAAAGGGTATCGAGAAAATCTGCAGTATTTGTGGTAGCTGGAATGAGAAACTGATCCCTACTTGTGATCAGCCCTTCGTTGTAACCTAATGACCAGACCGTCGCAAACGTACGTTCAGAGGCAGTTACTGAATAGGTGTCACCAAAGTAATGTTTGGTACCACTTACAGCAACGGATGTTCTTTCACTCGGCGTCCATGTAAAACCAGCAGTCCAAGTTTTTCCTTCAGGAGAATCACCACTCAAAGCGACATAGTTATTCTTCTCGTACCCCACACCTGCGTTGACAGAAAATTCGCGGCCGAAATGATAGGTAAGGTTGGCGCTCTCACTTTGCAGAGTGATCGTCGGTTGGTTGTTATAAAAAATATGTTCGTTGGAGTACTGCAAGTTCCATTCAAGAATGCTCGCACTCGAACCATTAGTTAAACTACCCTTAATGGTATTTCCTTTACTTCCGAAAGCACTTCCTTGACTTGACTCTACTGAGTCACGGCTAAAACGAATTTCACCGATAGTATTTGGATTGAAATTGCTTTTCAAATAGGGTGAAAGGCTATAGGTGCGAAGCTCCTGACGATTCGTGGAGAGGCTGAGGTTATTTGACGTGAGTGCGCCAAACGGGTTCAAGTTCTGTTGGCTAATAGCACCGTTGGCATCGAAAAAAAGAAGATTTTTAACAAACGTTGCCGTCGAATTTGCATTAAATATGTTATTGGTTCGTTCTGTATTCGCATCGCCACGGTAGATTAATTTCTGAATTTCTAAATTGGAGTTTAACTTAAGTGTTGAATTGTCTACTCTGAAATTTAATTGTGGACTTATCTCAGTGATATAAGCCTTACTCTGCGCGCCAGCAACAGTAAGGAAAATATTATCGTTATACGTTTCTTTAAGAGCAACAGATGGTTGAATAGTGAATTCTTCTGAGACAGCGTTCGATGACAAGGTCATCATTAAAGGTAAACCAATGACTCCAAACCAATCGGACTGTCGCCAATTCCGGTTATGTTTGGTTTTTTTAGCCATAGTAGTCACCATAAAAACCCGTGCCCTCATAGGTTGGTGCTTTGTTGTAAATCAGAGAGACATTGCTTGTTGATTTTAGCTGACTCAGTAAATCTTTAAGTGCATTTTGCGTTGTCGTTCCAGCTTCTACCACGAGCGCAATCTGTCCCATTTTTGACGCAAGTACACGTGCTTCTGTACTTAATAAGAGCGGAGGCGCATCAAATATGATGACGCGATCAGGATATCTGGTTGCGATTTCATCCAGGAAGAGACTCATCGACTGACTTGCGAGTAATTCAGTCGCATGTTTGTGATGTCTGCCTGAGCGTAATAAAGTCAATTTATCGATATTGGTACGTAGCAGAACATCGGACAAATCCAGATCTTTATCAAGCAGGATATCCATGAGTCCAGCTTTATTTTCTGCTTCTTCAGTGGTGCTTTTTAAGTATCTGCCTATCGATGATCGTGCCATATCGGCGTCCACGAGGAGGACGGTATGATCGAGTTCCAAAGCAATGCTGATGGCCAAATTGACTGAGCAAAACGTTTTACCTTCACCAGGCAAGGAACTAGTCACCATAATTAAATTTCTATGGTCAACGCCGTTGCTATCTTTAAAAATTTTATCCAGAAGTGGACGTTTTATGCGTCGGAATTCTTCAGAAATACTACTTCTGTCTGTATCCGGTGAAACCATCCCAAGTTGAACTAATTTCTTCAAATCGAATTCAACTCTTTTTGAATTCGTTGGCTCTGACTGTTCAGCAATCGATGCTATCGTATCTACGTTAGTAATCGGAGATGCTGCCTCAGATACGAACGACTGCGCAGTTTGCTGTGCACCACTCTCTTGCACGCCATTATCTTCTGTTGCTGAATTCTTGTTCAGGTCAAGTTTAATGATTGCTTTTTCAATAATACTCACGCTTGCTCCAAACTATGGTTTGAATGTCGAAAACTTCCGGCAAAATGCACGGTTAATAAAATGCAGGTCAATTTGTTGCGTAAATCACTGCCATCATGGCGACATAAAATACAAGCAGCAGGGATGCAGTGACGGAAAATATTTGCAAACTTCGTTTGCGGCGTTTTTGTTCCGCAGCGGTCCAATTCATCCCTACAGTGCCAATAATTGGCAGACCAGTTGCTTCTGCCAGTTCATACTGCGAATGGAACGTAGGCCTAATTTTGCTTAGAGCAATCGCTGACGATACGCCGATAACCAGTGCTGCCAAAAACGTCAAAGAAAAGAGCTTAAATCGATTCGGTCCCATCGGTGTAAGTGGGGTTGTCGGTGGATCAATCACACGGAATGTCATCATCTGAGTACTCGCATTCAGATCGCTAGAAATTTTTGCTGATTCCCTGCTTGCTACGAGTTTTTCATAGTTTTCTTTGATAATTGAATAGTCACGATTCAGCTGTGTTAGCTGTGATTCAATCTCAGGTGCCACTGTAGTCTGTTGTTTTGCCTTGACGTAACGCTGGCTGAATTCGTCAACCCTTGCGCGCATCGATGCAACTTTGGATTCGGCATCGGTGAGAGACACTTTCATTTGCTGGTACATTGGATTGTTCGACAGATTCGCGATCGAAGGCTTTCTGGTTTTTTCTTCAGAGAGCTTTTTAGCTTGCAGCTGTGCTAATAAACGCTTCGTTGCTACAATGTCCGGATGATCCTCTGTAAATTGCAACCGCAGATTATCCAAACCCTTTGAAATGGCTTGAATTCGGTCATCTAATTCAGGTGTTGCTACAGGGCTTGATTGCTCGCCGTTATTCTGAGGAGTTTCGATACTAGCGATTTGCCTTTTAATCGCATCTCTACCTTGAACCGCTTCTGCATATTCTAGTTTGGCTTGGCTGAGATTATCTGAAATTTCATTCAATTTAGATCCAAAGTCGCCACCTTCACGCGGCAACATGCCAGCGTTCTTCATTTTAAATTCTTTTAATGCATTTTCTGCTGTTGCAAGCTTTTCCTCGTAGGTTTTTATTTGGCTATTGATAAAAACGATTGCCTTAGCAGAGTCCTGACGTTCGTCGCCGATACTGCCTTCGACGAAAATAGTCAGCAACGATTGCACTACACTCTTTGCAATTTTGGGTGAGCGATCAGTATACGTAATGCTGTAAATATCGTTTTGCGTTGTGCTCGTGATTTTGATAGAAGAAATTAAGGTGTCGATTAATTTTTCTTTGTTCTTATCACTGCTTGCCAGCAAATCCATGTCAACCATGCGCATCACACGTTCAACATTAGGGCGGCTGACGAGGGTCCGACTCATTATCGAAACCTGTTGATCGACATTAGGCACACTCGTCATATTGGACAGCAGAGGCTTTAATATACTTTGCGAGTCGACGAATACACGTGCCGATGATTGATATTCGTCGGGCAGCTTAAAAATAACGATGAATCCTATAAGCGAGATGATCCAGGCAATATTAATTGCGTGCCAGCGATATATCCAGCCACCTCGAAAAATGGACTGTATCTGCTTGAGCATTTCTTCCATCAGTTTTCCCTTAGTGCAATTTGTATTTAATATTTTTTAAAACTTTAGCGATTCTACAAGTAAATTTGTAAGTAAATTTACAAATATGTGAAAAAACTCGAAATTTACGAATATTCAAGTATAAATATTTCATATTTGTCACTATTTGCTTTAAATGTAACAAAATATTGTCAAAATAGTGACTTTTTTAGTTGCATTCGATTTTACATTTTAAAAGGAAAAGCAGTGCAAATAGGCAATATTTGATGCTTTTAAACTATTTTGCAGAATAAAATTGTTAAATAATAATAGAAAATGTTGTGGTATGATAAACAACGTTAACCAACGTTAACTGTTAGTTTTAACAGGTTTTGCTTACATTCCGTAATGTGACGGAAACGTTTTTCGATGCATGCACATTGTTTTTTGGAGGTCTCCGATTTCCTTAAAACTCAGCTAACTTCAATAGGAAATCTCAGTGAATAAATTAACTTCAAATAAAACCCGTTCTTATTTTCTCGCACTAGTCATTGGTTGTTTCTCTATTTTGAGTGGCTGCGCGACCAATAACGAAGCGCTCCAATCGAGCAAAGTTTCAGCCACTACAAGCCCTGACTACTTGATTGGTGCTGGTGATGGACTAAATGTCATCGTATGGCGTAATCCGGAAGTGTCGATGCAAGTGACCGTACGCCCAGATGGCAAGATTTCGACGCCATTGGTTGAAGATTTGGTTGCAGATGGCAAAACACCTTCTGGTCTTGCACGTGAAATTGAGGCAAAGCTCTCCAAATTCATTCAGTCGCCGGTGGTTACCGTTGTAGTTACGACGTTCTCTGGTCCGTATCAAGAACAAGTGCGTGTGATCGGTCAAGCAGCAAAACCTGCGGCGCTGGCTTATCGCCAAGGAATGACCTTAATGGATGTGATTATTGCTGTAGGTGGTATGACTGAGTTTGCGGCTGGAAATAAATCCAATATTATCCGTGAAGAAGACGGCAAGCAGGTAAAGATCAATGTTCGCTTGAATTCGCTGCTGAAAGATGGCGATATTTCTGCGAATATTCCGGTCAAACCAGGCGATATTCTTGTTATTCCGCAAAGTCTGTTTTAATTTGATATCGATTTAACTTTGTTGATTTACAGGCTGCCAGACTGCCTGATTCAGGTAGTCATACAAATCAAGAAGGGTAGGAAACGAAATCTTAAAAGGCCATTAATTTGCGCCTTTTAAGATTTTTTTAACTTGACAATATTCGGTCAAGCTTTAATTTTTAGACTTCAGCAATATGCCTGCAAACTTCATTTTACCGATGACGGTGTGTCACCAGTTTTACTCTTCACGCTGGCCAGATGTGCTTGAATTTCATTATCCGATGGCTTGAGTTTGTCAGCTTTTTGTAGGATTGGAAGCGCTTTCTGGTATTCACCTTTTTCTGCCAAAATCCATCCATAGGTATCCAGAATTTGTGGCGTATCTCCTGCTAATTGATACGCTTTTTCAGCATAGCTCAAAGCCACTGGATTTTTATCCTGATCATATGCCCAGGCCAGATTATTGAGGACAATAGGGTTATTTGGCTCGGCTTTTAAAACAATCAAGAACTGGGAAATTGCTTGCGATCTTGACTGTGGTTGACCCAAAAGATATTCGGCGTAGTAGTTACGCGTATTATTATCTGCTGGATGTTTTGCTAGCCAATTGTTGACTCTATCATTGGCTTCTTTTTCTTTCTTATCCTTCACTAACGCTAGGTGAATTTTCTTTAGGATGAGATTGTTCTCTTGAAGTTGCAATGCCGCTTCGTAAGATTTAAGTGCAGGCGCATATTTGCTTTGACGAGATAATATATCGCCTTCAAGTATAAATCCTTGAGGGTTTTTGGCATCTTGTTTTTGTAACTGCTTCGCGATTTGCAATGAAGAATTAAAGTCCGCTTTTCTCGACTCTAAGTCAGCTAATGCAATTGCTGCTTTTGTATAAGTGGGCTGAAGCACCAAGATTTTCTTTAATGTCTCGATGGCATTTTCTTGATCTTTTGCATTGACGTATGCACCTGCCAGTTGGAATTTTTCATCAGGAGATTCAGGGTGGAGGGATGCCAATCTCGATAGGCTATCGATCGCACCAGTCCAATCTTTCGCTAGCTGCTGCGTGTTTGCGAGAAGCTGCAGGAACTCTGCACTCTCTGGTGCAGTATTGTGAGCATTTCTAGCTAACGTCAATGCTTTTTGTATCTCATTCGATTTGATATAAAAATTAATCAAGTTGCCAGCGGCTGAAGCCTGATCAGGGTGATCGTTGTACGCTTGCTGTAACCATTTTTCTACATCTTTTTTATTACCTTGAATATTGGCCAGATCCGCTAAAGCTAATTCAGCATCCAGATTTTTCTTATCAGTATTGAGTAGTGTTTGATAGCGTTCTTTGGCCTGATCATATTTTTTATCTCCAATATCTAGTTTTGCCAGATTGGCGATGGCAGGGAAATAGTTGGCTTGGGCTTTCAACGCGTCATTGAAACTGATTCTGGCATTTGTAACGTCATTTTTTTTCAAATAAATAATACCCTTCAAATTAAGTAGAAGAGGATTTGATGCTTGTTGCTTCTCAAGCGCTTGTACCGTTGTCATAGCCTGATCAAATTGATTGCTACCGACATATGTCATTGCCAAGAGCACGCCAGACTTGAGTGAGGAGGTTTTATCTCCAAGAGTAATGGCTTTTTCAAGTTCAGAAATGGCATCGGTTTGCTTACCAAGATTTAATTTACTGATCGCCATTTGTGTAAGGTAGCTGGCATTTTCTGGTTTGATCGCTACTGCTTTTTCATAGTAGCTATTTGCTTTGTTAAATTCTTTTGCTGCGAGCGATGCATCACCTGCCAAAGCAAGTAGTTCACTGTCTTTTTCATTGCCAGCAGCGATTATTTTTTCTACGTTTTCCAGAGCAAGCTGCGCTTTTCCGTTGTTAAGTTGGGATTGGGCGAGCAGTTTTTGGACATAAAGATTGGATGGCACCTCGGCCAGATATTTGTTAAAAATAACTTCTGACTGCTTTGTAGAGCCGAGTGAGAAATTGGCGATGCCCGAGATTAAGATTGCTGGTAAATATTGTGGTGCATTTTTTAAAATCGGTGCCAGCGCATTTAAGGACTCCTGATTTTTTCCTTGGGATAGGTAGAGTACCGCTTGAGAAAACATTGCATTCGGATTTTGGGGGCGCAGATCTGTTGCGGCTTTAATGTCTGCTTGTGCTTGATCGAATTGTTTTAATTTGATCTCGATATTCGCTTTTTCAATGTGTGCGGCTACATCTTTAGGATGTAATTTTAATGCGGTGTCAAAGCAACTAATAGCACCACTAGTATCTGACTGCGCTGCGAGCAGTTGTCCCTTAAAGAGCCATGCTTTGCTGTCTTTGGCATTATTAGTCGTCGCAAGATTAGCGTATTCATTGGCTGCGTTAAGATTATTATCAGTGGCAGCCATCTTTGCTAGCCCGATTAAGGCCGCTGCGTTATTGGGAGATACTTTTAGTGCTTGGTCGAAGGCTTTTTTTGCGGAGTCCTTATCTTTCAAGTTCAAATAAGCTTCGCCGCGCATAGCTAATACTTCCGCAGAAATTGGAGAGTTAACTGGTACTTCAGTTTCTTCTAATAACTTTTTGAACTTCCCTTCCAATAACAAAGATTTTGCTAACCTTGTTTGAATTTGATCTTTAGGTGCACCAACACCAATGGCTTTTCTGAATTCATTTTCAGCCGATAATCCATCTTCTGTTTCGAGATAGATATCACCCATTAAAATACGCGCTTCTTTATGGTTTGGATCTTTTTGTAGCGCATTTTTTAGTTGAATGAGAGCCGATTTCTCATCTCCCTTCGCGATGTAGCTTTTAGCCTCTTCGACGAACTTATCTGCGGAATAAAATCGTGTACAAGCAACTAATTCGGTGCATAAAAATAGTACACTCAAAGTTAATCTGATGCGACTTGGGTTAATCTTCAACGGAGACATATATTTTCCTGGTAAGTGAGCGTAAACAGGTCTGGTAAAAAACACGTAAAGTAAAACGTTGGTAAGCGAGTTATCTGCGAAAGATTTTCGCTGATTTTAATTGTTTAAAATGGCGTATTAAATTTTGAATATAGTAGGCAATTTTGCCTTTCCAAGTCTGTGAATTGTAAGCAATAATCCCCCAGTATTCTCTGCGATCTGACATCCAATCTTTCTTGTAATTTTCGTCTCCATTAAGAAAATCTACTTCGTCTACTTTGTCAATATCGATTACATGTGAAAAAAGATGCGCAGTGAGGATGGAGCCAATCGAAAAATTTGAAAACTGTTCGTCGTATGCCAGTTTATAAATGGATGCTTTCTTTTGATGTACCAACCAAATTTGTGCTGCAGCGGGTTGGTCGTCGATCATCGCAATGCCGAGTCGCAACCACCCTTGCCTGGCACTTTCTTCAATCCATCCAGGAACGAATTCCGCGAATGGCTCAGGTGTCTTCCAACTCTTCTGATAAATTGCTTGATAACTTGAAATGAGTTGAGATACTTCCTCGGACGAACTGGCAATCATCAGTTCCAGCTTTTTTGTTTTGCGTAAAGTTTCACTTTTGCGCTTCAAAGTATTTTTAAGTTTTGAAGGCAGACCGTCAAAAAACTCTTGATATGATCGACCATTGACTTTCAAAAACCAGTTCCCTGAGCAGAAGTAGCTTTTAGCTGGCATGCCTGCATGAGAAAAAGCACTGATCAGCATTGGAAAACAGGCTGATTCTTTTTCGAGGGGATGTAAATCTATTGCATCCCATCGAGGCTTCTCGTCGCCAATACCTTTAATGAGCAAATTGAGTTGTTGCTGTGCTGTGTGGTTGCTTTGTTCGCTTAGGATCGGCCCGAAGATTGCTGAATAATAATTGGCGAATGCGACGAGTGTTTTTAGTCGAAAAAATGGCAATGTCGGCGGATAAAAACACATTGGCAGAGCTGCCATGTCAGGTACAGTAACGTCTTCCTGTTCAAGAACATAAATCCGTAATTGGGTGTTTGTATCCGTCCCTGATTTACGTAAATGAGTGAACCAGGGCAAGCTTAAGAAAAAACTACGACACTGTTCGGTATCTTGGAACAGATTTGTATATCCAGGTGGAAGCTTATCAAAACCAGGATAAACATGGACCTTGGCTATGGGGTAATGTGTGTCAGTGGCAGTTAAGCCCATTTTGCCAGATCTTGCTTGTACCAGTTAATTGCTTTACGAAGTCCTTGATCAACTCTGAACAATGGTTCGTAACTCAGCAAACTCTTGGCTTTGGAAATATCTGCCTGCGAATGGGGAATGTCACCCGAACGAAATGGTAAAAATGTTGGCTGATGATCTTGTATATGTGCGTAATCATTGCTGAGAACATCGCGCATCATCTTGTAAAGTTCAAGCAAACTTGTGCGGTCACTAAGCGCTACATTGAAAATTTGATTGTCAACATTTTTGTCAGTAGAGAGTGCTGAAAGTATATTTGCTTGCACGACGTTTTCAATGTAACAGAAATCGCGGGTTGTCGAGCCATCACCGTTGATATTGAGTGGTTGATTTCTGATTAACGCCGAGATCCAGATTGGTATAACCGCTGCGTAAGCACCATTTGGATCCTGACGTGGTCCAAATACATTGAAATAGCGTAAGCCAACTGACGATACGCCATAACAGCGGTGGAAAACGTCGGCATAAAGTTCATTGACGTATTTAGTAACGGCGTAGGGAGAGAGGGGTTTGCCAATAACTGGCTCCACTTTAGGCAAATCAGGATGATCGCCATACGTTGAACTGGATGCCGCATACACAAATCGACGTACGTTATGATCACGCGCAGCCACCAGCATATTCAGATAGCCAGTAACATTATTTGCGTTACTTAAAATAGGGTCTTCAATTGAGCGAGGTACTGACCCAAGAGCAGCATGGTGCAACACATAATCGGCACCGCTACACACTTGCTGGCACGCTTCCATATCGCAGATGTCACCTTTAATAAAACGGAAATTCGACCATTTTTCTGTGCCAACGATTTCGTGAACTTGATCTAGATTATGTTGGTAACCAGTAGAGAAATTATCCAGACCGACAACTTTTTGATTATGGTTGAGCAAAAATTCTAACAAATTAGATCCAATAAAACCGGCGACGCCAGTAATGACCCAAGTTGATTGTTGTTCGTTTAGTTGCAACTGAAGTTCAGTAAAATTTTTCATGATTTTTCTTTTGGGGAAATTAGAGACGCCAAACTTGGAATCCGGCTGCAGTTAATTCGTCAGGATTGTATTGGGATTTGATATCAATAAAGCAGGAGTCTGGTAGGGATTTCGCTGTCAAATCGGATAGTGGACGCATAGTAAGCTCTTGATGTGACACGGCTGCTATTGTGACCTGTGCTTTTGGCAAATCGTCCCAATTTTCTAGTTTTAAGCCATATTCATGCAAGGTTTCATCTGCGTCGGCCAGAGGGTCATGAATATGGACATCTAAACCGAACGACTGCAGTTCGAAAATCATATCGGCGACTTTAGAGTTGCGAATGTCAGGACAATTTTCTTTGAAAGTGATCCCCAACACATTGACGACACACCCTTTGACATGATGATTGGCGCGAATAATTTCTTTAACGACTTTTTCTGCAATAAATTTGGCCATGCCATCATTAATGCGTCGCCCAGCCAAAATGACTTGCGGGTGATAACCTATCATTTCTGCTTTATGTGTCAGGTAATAGGGATCGACCCCTATGCAATGACCGCCAACGAGGCCTGGCCTGAAATTGAGAAAATTCCATTTAGTACCGGCAGCTTTGAGTACTTCCATCGTGTCTATTCCTATCATGTCGAAGATGATAGACAGCTCGTTCATTAGGGCAATATTCAGATCACGTTGGGTATTTTCGATCACTTTTGCTGCTTCGGCTACTTTGATACTGGATGCACGGTAGACGCCTTTTGTAACCACGGTCTCGTAAAGTCCTGCTACTTTATCCAGGGTATCGGCGTCGTCACCTGACACGACTTTGAGAATTGTTGTCAGAGTATGTTCTTTATCGCCAGGATTGATACGTTCTGGCGAAAAACCGACATGAAAATCTTTTTTCCAGGTATAGCCCGAACATCTTTCCAAAACAGGAATGCAAATTTCTTCGGTTGCTCCAGGGTATACTGTTGATTCATAGACAATAATTGCGCCGCGTTTCATAACCTTGCCAACTGTCTCGCTGGCACTGATCAGTGGTTTGAAGTCGGGATTATGTGCAATATCTACAGGAGTTGGAACTGCAACGATAATGAAATCTGCTTGTGCAAGCACTTCCGGATCAGTACTTGTTGTCAGATAAGTTGCACTACGCAAGTCTTCGGTCGAAACTTCACCAGTGGCGTCAATAAAATTTTGATAATTTTCAACTTTTTTCTTAGAAACATCAAAGCCCGTTGTACGTACTTTTTTGCCAAATTCTACGGCCAACGGAAGGCCAACATAACCTAAGCCAACTATACCTACTGAAATGTCCATCGTGTTTTGATCCTAGCTAATGTTGGTTAGATGAAAATTGATTCTTTTATATTATATTACAACCTTTTTGACAATTCACAGTATTCGTTCCATTGAATTATTGGCAAATAAAATTTTATCGTTAAAAATTGACAACAATTATTGGGGGGCGAATTGAGGAGGGCAAATGCATATTAGAAATATTGCATTTTGATATCGTTTCTCGTACGAAGAACAGATGCGCGCAGTTGTTGCAAAGTATTTTTTTTGTTGTTCGATACGTGCATTACACTAACCGCCATTTCGCTCTTAAATCACGGACATTCGAAAATGATTTCGATGAGTTTTGCAATTCTCCATAGTTTTGGTTTTTGGATCTTTATTAGCAGTATTTTGTATGGGTTACTGCTTTATCGCTTTCCAAACGCATGGTTGACAGTCATTCTGGCGACGTTACCAGTTTTGGATTTCGCGCCTTGGACGGGGGAGTTTTTTTTTGATGAATTTGATGGTTTGCTTTGCCTGACGTTACTTGCAGTTTTGTGTCGGCGCGGCCTGAGCGATTTCGGCCGCCTCCAAATTGGATGGACGTCGACGTCAATGGTGTTGATGGCATGCCTTTTTCTCTCGGCCTTTGTCGCAGCATTCAATGGGGCTTACCCATTTCCGGCCATTGATATTAATTCCTTTAATAACTATCTCAGTTCTTACAATGCTCTGCGGGTTTTTAAGGGCGTCGCTTTTGCGTATGCGCTTTTATTGCTGCTAGTGGTTGATATGGTGAATGATAAAAAGGCAACTTTGCGTCGTGTAACTTTAGGCTTTACGCTTGGTACGCTGGGTGCAAGTTTGGGTGTCATATGGGAAAGATTGAGCTTTACAGGTTTATTGAATTTTGATTCTGGTTATCGAGTCGTCGGGCTATTTTCTGGTATGCATACAGGCGGCGCTTATATAGAGGCGTATTTGGTCACTGCATTGCCCTTTGTTATATGGTGGGAAATGCAAAACCGTCAATGGCAGGTGAGGGTCGCTGCAATCCTGATTTTCCTGATGGGTTGTTATGCATTACTCGTCACCTATGCACGAGGTGGCTACGTCGCGTTTGTTTTGTCCTGCCTGGTATTGTTTTTAGGCGTCGCCTTACGTCAAAAATCTAAATTCATAGCCGCGAATCTTACTCGTACACTTTTGATTGTGCTGCTTATCGGCGGCGGCTTGTTTTTTGCTTACCAAGCCACTCCCATGCACGCAAGATTTAATCAGGTTGCATATGATAAATCGCAGCGACTTCATCATTGGGGAGAGATCGTCGGAATGATGGATAAAGATTTGAAAGTCACGATGTTTGGCGAAGGATTGGGGCGTTTGCCAGAAATTTTTTTTCGACACACCAAAGGCCAAAAGCAGTCAGAATTTCGCTTTGTAAGTGATACCGATCGCACCTATTTGCAGCTCGTCGGAGGCGAGCCGATCTATTACGAGCAAGTGGTGAATCTGCAGGCTCAACACCGATATCAAATGCAAGTGCAAGTACGTAATAAAACTAAATCTTCCGAGATGTATCTCTCACTATGTCGCAAATGGATGCTCTATTCGTTGCAGTGTGAGTGGTATCGAGTGAAACTGGATCCATCATTAACTTGGCAAACACATGTGTTTAATGTGAATGTGGATCGATTAAAGCGCTTGCCTTGGTATGCATTGTCAAGCGTAAAATTATCGCTTGAGAATGATGTGAGTGATACGACAGTCGAGATTGCATCAGTTTCGGTGCAGTCAGAAGATGGCTCGGAAATGGTCCGCAATGGTGACTTTTCCCAAGGCTCGCGCTACTGGTTCTTTTCGACGGATAATCATTTACCATGGCATTTCAAAAATTTTCTATTGCAGCTATTTTTTGAACAGGGTGTAATTGGTTTGATGCTAATGTTGTCGGCACTTATTTATAGTGCCAACATCTTGGCGAAACGGCACCAGGATCCAGACTACCCAGCGGCGCTTTACGCTGCTGTCTTAACAGGTTTTTTGGGAGTTGGTGTCATAGATAGTTTGTTTGATTTTCCGCGAATGAGTTTGATTTTTTATTTGTTACTAATGTTGATTCAATTTCAGAATCCTGGTTACAAACGAGTTAAAAATCACCTCTGATTTTTAAAACTTAGCTGTAAGCGTCCAACCCCTCCACCTTTTCAGAAGGCAGGTGCGGTGTTAAGTGCGGAGCGGCAGCAGTTCATCAATGCGGCTGTTTGGGCAGGTGGGGAGTTTTTCTAACGTTTCTTTTAAACAGGCGTACGGTTCAATGTCGCTGGCTTTCGCTGTGGCTAATAACGTTTGAATGGCAGCAGCTCTCTTGCCGGCACGTTCAGAACCAGCGAACAGCCAGTTCTTTTTGCCCAGAGCAATTGGCCTGATCGCATTCTCAATCGGATTGTTATCGATGGGCAGGTGCCCACTGTCGGCATAACGTGTGAATGCTGGCCAGCGTTTTAAACTGTAATCGATCGCCTTCGATAGCGCACTTCCTTCCGCACTGCTTTTGCGTAGTTGAACTAGCCCACAGATGCATGGCATCGAGGCGAGGCTTGCCATGCTCTGCTCGCCATCGCTGTCGCTCTTCGATCGAATAATCTTGTGCATCACTTTCTATCCGGTATAACCCGGCAATCCGTTGCAATGCTTCTTCGGCGACTGGGTGTTGATTGGCGGCATGTAAATCGAAGAATTTACGTCGGGCATGGGCCAGGCATGCCAGTTCTGTGATCCCTGTTTTGAGTAGTTTTTTATAGCCTGCGTAATCGTCAACCATCAAATGTCCCTGCCAATAGGCAAGGAAGCTTTGTGCATGCGCTCCGCTACGATTTGGCTGAAACTCAAATACCACGATGGGTGCATCGAGTTCTAAGTTGTTGCTACGGTACGCCCACAGATAAGCACGCTTCGTTTTGCCTTTACCCGGATCAAGTTGTGATACCGGTGTTTCATCGGCATGTAAGACAGTGCGTTGTTGCAGTAATTCTATGAGTCGATCAGCTAATGGTTGTAGTGCAACGCCGATGCGGCCTATCCATTCTGCGAGCGTTGATCTGGAGATCGTGACGCCATGGCGGGTGCTGATCTGTTCTATCCGATAGAGTGGCAGATAATCCAGATATTTTTGAATCACTACCCACGCATGTAAGCTGGGGGTCGCTAAACCACCGTCAATGATCGCCGCCGGTATTGCTGCAGCAGTGATGGTTTCGCACTGACGGCAGGCATACTGTGGCCGGATATGCTTTTGTACAAAGAACCGTGCCGGTTCAACATCAATCTGCTCGGTGATATCCTCGCCGATCTTCACTAAGGTTTGACCACAAGCACCACATGCGCAAGAATCAGGTTCGTGACGCTGTTCTACACGTGGCAATTCGGCAGGGAGTGGCTTGCGTCCGGTTGGCTTTGCTTTGACGCGCGGTGTGGAAGAGAGTTGCTCCAGTTCCGCCTGCATGGCGTTGAGATCGGTTTCTTGCGTCTCATTAAAGAGGTCACGTTGTTGCGCCGTGAAGGCTTCTGATGTGCTGCAGAATTTAATCCGTTTATGGTACGCCAGTTCTAAAGTAAGTGCCTTGATCTTGGTGTCTTTGAGATGGATTTCCTGGCGTTACCGGGCAACGAGATCAGCTTGTTCTTGAAGACGCTGTGCTTCTTGTGCCCAGGCTGCGACCTGTGCGGCCAGTCCTTCGGGTGTGGCCGTGTGGGGATTAAATTGAGCGAGGGCTTTGGCGAGGTCCATGCATGAAGTTTACATAGACTGGGTGATGTTTACAATCAAAAAAGGGATGTATCGTCATTTTTTTGATGCTATCCGTGCCGATCAGACATGCCAGTGTGCCGGTGCCGGTGCAAATAATCGTTGCCAGTCAACGCCTTTGATGGGCCAATCCCATTGGTCTTGTGTCATCACCCAGCAGCGATCCTCCGCACGAGGCCAGACAAATGCACCACGGTGTAAGCGGCGCTGACAACACCATACGCCAGCACCATCCCAGATGAGCAACTTCAAGCGTGTTTTAGAACGATTGCTAAACGCATAGGCGGTGCCATCGCAAGGCGTCGTACTCAAACTGGTTTGTATCCATTGCGACAAGCTCTCCATGCCACGACGCATGTCCACGGGTTCTATGACGCAAAAAATCTGACCGGGTGCCATCATACTAATTGATTGAGTAATTGACCAAGCCAGGTGGTCTGCATATCAGCAGGTAGCTAGAGTTGCCACCCAGAGTCATGGCGTAACACGATGGGCGGCACATTTGAAGCGGCTGGTGGGCTGGGCTGAACAACAATCGGTAAAGTCGTCAGCGGTGCGCACGCCAAAGCAGGTACCTGGCCACGTGAAATCCAACCATGAAATGTGGAGTGATTTAATTGATGCTCACGACAATACGCCGCTTGCGATAGCCCTGAGCCTTGCCAGGCGGTGACATGTTGCAACCATTGCGCACGACTGAGGGTGGATTTGATTCTTGACATGCTTGCTCTCCAAAGTGATCAGGTTTGAAGAGTGCATGAAATTAAGGGGTGTTCATAGGTGGGAGCGTTGGACGGTTACACTTAGCTTTTGAAGTTTTTAGTTCAAATAAAGACGGAGGCCGTAGCACCCGTCAAAATTTTGATAAATATTGAGCGTCTTACATTTCGCTGGAACATCGGCATCATAGATCAATGTCTCCATGAATCCTCTATGCTGCTTCAAATTTTACATGCCTTGATTTTTTGCGTTATTAATTCGCTATCGTTGTTGCCTTGGTTCTCGCTACTATTAATTTTTTATAACTATCGATGAGTCGGGCGTGTCTGTCTAGTCCTTCAAGTTTGATGCTCGTCGGCGTTAAACCATAGAAACGGACGCGGCCATCGATGGAGCCTAATACGGCGTCCATACGTTCATTGCCAAACATGCGGCGGAAGTTTACTTCGTAATCTGCCAAGTCTAAATTGTCATCGAGGGTCACCTCTAAGACTACATTTAATGCTTGATAGAATAAGCCACGGTCGACCGTGTTGTCGTTGTAGTGCAAAAATGCACCGACCAGCTCATGCGCTTCTTCAAAGTCTTCCAGTGCCAGATTGATCAGCAGTTTTAATTCGAGGACAGTGAGCTGACCCCATACGGTATTCTCATCAAACTCAATACCGATGAGGGTCGCGATATCGCTGTAATCGTCTAGCTCATTATTTTCTAAACGATCTAACAGGTCTTCGAGATTCTCATCATCTAGCTGATGCAAATTTAAAATATCTGTACGGAACAATAAAGCTTTGTTGGTGTTGTCCCAAATCAAGTCTTCAACAGGATACACTTCCGAATATCCCGGCACTAAAATCCTACATGCAGTGGCGCCTAGTTGGTCATACACAGCCACGTAGACTTCTTTATTTAATTCTTTGAGGATGCCAAATAATGTCGCGGCTTCGTCCACATTAGAGTTTTCACCAAGACCTGAGAAGTCCCAGTCGACAAATTCGTAATCGGATTTGGCGCTGAAAAAGCGCCATGACACCACACCACTAGAATCGATAAAGTGCTCAACAAAGTTATTTGGCTCGGTGACTGCATTGCTGACAAACGTTGGCTGCGGAAGGTCATTCAAACCTTCAAAGCTGCGCCCCTGTAGCAATTCCGTGAGGCTTCGTTCAAGTGCAACCTCTAAGCTCGGATGGGCGCCAAACGAAGCAAAGACGCCGCCAGTGCGTGGATTCATCAAGGTGACGCACATGACCGGATAACGTCCACCAAGTGAGGCATCTTTTACTAATACAGGGAATCCTTGCTCTTCCAAACCCTGGATACCAGCCATAATGCCGGGGAATCTGGCGAGTACTTCCTGAGGCACATCTGGTAAGGTCATTTCGCCTTCCAGAATTTCGCGTTTAACCGCACGCTCAAAGATTTCAGACAGACATTGCACTTGAGCTTCAGCCAGGGTGTTGCCTGCACTCATGCCATTGCTGGCAAATAAATTTTCGATCAAGTTTGATGGGAAGTAAACGACTTCGCCATCTGATTGGCGGACATATGGAAGGGCACAGATTCCACGTTCTGCATTGCCAGAATTCGTGTCGATTAGATGGGAACCCCGAAGCTCGCCGTCGGGGTTGTAAATCGCCAGACAGTATTTATCCAAGATCTCTTTTGGCAGGGCATCTTTTTTGCCCGGCTTAAACCAGTGCTCATTGGGGTAATGGACAAACTCAGCATTGGCAATATCCTCACCCCAGAATGAGCCAGCATAGAAATGGTTGCAACTCAATCGTTCAATGTATTCACCTAATGCTGATGCCAGGGCACTTTCTTTCGTTGCGCCTTTACCGTTAGTGAAGCACATTGGCGAATGAGCATCGCGAATGTGGAGTGACCAGACATTCGGAATAATATTGCGCCAGGAAGCAATTTCTATCTTGATGCCTAAGTCTGCTAACAAGCCGGACATATTGGCGATAGTTTGCTCGAGTGGCAGATCTTTACCTGAAATATAGGTTGCTGCAGTGGCGTCAGGATTTAAAGTGAGTAAGGCTTGCGCGTCTGCATCCAGATTGTCGACTTCTTCAATGACGAATTGAGGCCCTTCCTGGACGACTTTTTTGACTGTGCAACGCTCGATAGAGCGCAAAATGCCTTCGCGGTCTTTGGCTGAGATATCTGCCGGCAATTCAACCTGGATCTTGAAAATCTGTGCGTAGCGATTTTCAGGATCAACAATATTGTTTTGTGACAGTCGGATATTTTCTGTGGAAATATTGCGCGTATTGCAATATAACTTCACAAAATAGGCAGCACATAGTGCGGATGAGGCTAAAAAGTAATCAAAAGGCCCTGGTGCGGAGCCATCGCCTTTATAGCGGATGGGTTGGTCAGCGATCACTGTGAAGTCATCGAATTTAGCTTCAAGACGAAGCTTATCGAGAAAATTGACCTTAATTTCCATGAGGGAGTTCCAAAAGAGTATGCAAAAAGAGTTGGACGCTATTATCCATGTTTTATTCATGGGTCACAGATAAATGACCGAGTTAACTTATTTAGCTTATTTAGCTTATTAAGCTTATTAAGCTTATTTAATTAATTTATCTGAAGCCTGAAGATAATTAGTTAGCTTTTTGATAATTTTAAATGACGGAATATTAATTTTGACGTTCTTTGCTTTTATGCAGTGGTACAGGTGTAACCCGCGCTGTCGTAGCGTCGCCAATGTCTTGATATGGTTCTGGCGAGTTGCACCCACCTTACGATTAAGTATCGATATCCATAGCCGCGAATTATCGCTTTTGACTTTCACCGCTTTAGATAAAGTAATTCAAAGCAAATCACAGCAATTCAAAGTAGTTCAAAGCAATTTGTGCTTCACGGAAAACTGATAAGAAAGTATCCATTTTTAATCCGAAAAAACAATAAAAAAAAGCGCAAATTTCTTCGCGCTTTTTTGATCAATTTGAACGAATCAAATTATTCCAAACGGTTTAATCGAACGTCGGTGTTTCTACACCTAAGATTTTATGCAGTTTTGGTGATGTGGTGGTGTATTGCATGTGGATTTTCTTTTCAGGGAAAATATACGGTGCAGCACCAAACGCCGCCAAAGCAGCTTCATGGAAGCCGGATAAAATTAATTTCTTTTTACCTGGGTAGGTATTGATATCGCCAACAGCAAAAATACCAGGAACATTGGTCTCAAACTTTTCAGTGTTCATGACTTTCAATTGCTTACGCTCGATATCCAGACCCCATTCGGCGATAGGGCCGAGTTTTGGCGATAAGCCGAAGAACACGAGCAATGTATCTAAAGGCATGCGGCGCGTAACGCCATCAGCACCAGTGACTTTGATTTCACTCAGAATATCGTCTTTGGTTTCGATGCCTGTCACCTGACCGATGGTCAGTTGCATTTCGTAGTTGTCGCACAATTCTTTCATTTTGGCGACCGAAGCTGGCGCAGCACGGAAATCATCGCGACGATGCAGCAAGACGACAGATTCTGCTTTGCCGACCAGATTCAAAGCCCAATCCAACGCGGAGTCGCCGCCACCGCAGATGACCAGGTTCTTGCCATAGAATTGACTAGGATCTTTAACGCGGTAAAACACTTGCGAACCTTCAAATGCTTCAATCCCATCCACTTTTAAAGTGCGCGGTTGGAAAGATCCAACACCCGCTGCGATGAAAATTGTTTTGGTGATAAAGCGAGTACCTGTCGATGTTTCCACATCAAAGCGACCGTCTTCACGACGCTCAACCAGAGTAACTTCCTGACCCAAGTGGAACGTAGGTTCAAACGGTTCAATTTGTTTTAACAGATTGTCTGTCAATTCTTGACCTGTGCAAACTGGCACGGCTGGAATGTCGTAAATTGGTTTGTCTGGATATAACTCTACGCATTGGCCACCAACCACAGCAAGTGAATCGATCACATGTGCTTTGATTTCGAGCAGGCCTAATTCGAACACCTGGAACAGGCCAACCGGACCTGCACCAATGATGACGGCATCGGCTTCAATAACGCCAACTGCCTGAGTAGTTTGTTTGTTTTCCATACGACGAGTTATTTCCTGATATTACCTAAAATTTGGTGGGGTAAATTGATTCCTTACCCTTTTGCCATTGTGGCATTGCCCCAGACAAAATTTGTCCTGGCGAATTAACGTTCCAGGTACTGCAATTTGTCTTTTACATCTTTCCAGTCATCTGCATCGGCAAGTGGGGCGACTGTTTTTGTGATCGATGGCCATTTGCGCGTCAAATCAGCATTGATTTTAATAAACTGTTGTTGATCAGCGGGCACATCTTCTTCGGCATAAATGGCGTTAGCCGGGCATTCTGCGACACATACCGCGCAGTCAATGCACTCATCCGGATCAATAATCAGGAAATTCGGGCCAGCACGGAAGCAGTCCACTGGGCAGACATCCACGCAATCGGTGTAGCGGCAGCGGATGCAGGATTCGGTCACAACGTGGGTCATAACAGTCCAATCTTTAAAATTCGGGGTTGTGGCACAGCCAGATCGCAGAAAACACATGCTAAGGCTGCAAAGCCTTGTATTTTAAGGCAATTTCACAGTTCTAACAAATCAGGCTTATATAGTTTGCGCATAAGCAAATACATTCGAGCTTTTTGGCTTGCAATGTCTTTGCCGCAGTTAGCCCGAAAAATGCCAGAAGATGACGCCGAATTATAGACAATTAACATGCTGTATGCATTGATATGCGTCACTCGCAAGCGAGAATTCGATTGTTTTTTGCGATGAAATTTTTTCAAAGTAGCCTTGTAGAAAAAATCCACGTATTTTTAGCGTTAAGATAGGTGCACTAACGCACAATTTTCTTTGGACTATTTATGAAACCTGCAATTTTGGTTGCGCGCGCAATCTTCCCAGACGTCTTAACGCGTTTGTCGACGCATTTTGAAGTCGAATCAAATCAAGAGGACATCATTTTTAGTCCCACACAGTTAGCGGAAAAATTACGCGACAAAGCCGGCGCGTTAACGACCTCAAGTGCACGCATTAACCGGGAATTGTTGCAACAATTACCAAATTTGAAAATGGTCGCCAACATGGCTGTCGGTTACGATAATTTTGATCTCCCGGCGATGGCAGAGTTTGGGGTTCAGGCCAGCAATACACCCGACGTGTTAAATGAAACAACCGCCGATTTTGGCTGGGCATTGATGATGGCAACAGCGCGCCGGATTACTGAGTCTGAACATTGGTTACGTGATGGACAATGGCATAAATGGCGCTACGATTATTTTCTTGGTGCTGATTTGCATGGTTCCACTTTGGGTATCATCGGGATGGGGCGTATTGGTCAGGCAATTGCCAGACGTTCTACGGGCTTCAATATGAAAGTGATTTATCACAACCGTTCGCGTCTGTCGTCAGAGCAAGAGGCGCTGGCGAATCATGCGCAGTATGTTAGTAAGGAAGAAGTGTTGCGTCAGGCAGATCATTTGATGCTGATTTTGCCATATTCGACGGCTTCGCATCACACGATCGGCGCGGCCGAACTAGCGCAGATGAAGCCAACGGCAACCCTGACAAATCTGGCGCGTGGCGGCATTGTTGATGATCAGGCATTGATTGCAGCGTTGCGCACCAATCAAATCGCAGCAGCCGGTTTGGATGTCTTTGAAAATGAACCGAGATTCAATCCAGACTTTTTGAGTCTGAAAAATGTTGTTCTGACACCGCATATCGCCAGTGCTTCCGAGGCGACGCGCCGCGCCATGGCGAATTGTGCCGCAGATAATTTGATCGCAGGATTAAGCGGCCAGAGACCGCCTAATCTGCTGACATTACTTTAAAGAGTTGATCAGGTCGACGTACTGCTGCATCGCTTCGTCCTGCGACGTACCTTTTAAATTCGCCCATGCATCAAATTTTGCGCGGCCGACAAAATCTGTCATACCTGGGCGATCACCGGTTGCATCACCTGAGCTGCCTTGCTTGAACAGGGCATAGATTTTCAGTAATGTCATGTTGTCTGGACGTTCTGGCAGGTTTTTGGATTCTGCTAAGGCAAGGGTGAATTGTTCTTGTAAGCTCATTGTGATCTCCAGCTTTTTAAGTGGGAAAAAGTAAAGACTCAAAAAGTATCACGAGTCTTGGCTCTATCACTATTTCTTCGCTAGAGGTTTTCTTCCAGCATGATGTCAAAATGAAACTAAGTACTGCTAAAATACCCCGCCATTCATACAGCGCGCCGTTCTAACCCTTCTCCCTTCTCCCGCAAGCCTTAGGAGGGGAGGGATGATGGGGATTAACGGCAATGCCGGTTACTGTTGCGATAAGCCGTCAAATCAACTGCGAGTCAAAGTCAGGGCAGGTTGCACATGCCCCGCACGAATTAATGCAAAGTTGGCTCGGCACCACAACAAGCTTTGTATTTTTTTCCGCTGCCGCACGGGCAAGGATCGTTGCGGCCGACTTTTGGTGATTCACGCTTGATCGTCGTTACGCCAGATTTACGCAATGGTGCCCAGAAACGGCGGATAGCCGGGATGGATGCTTCTAACGAGAGCGCCAAGGCATGGCATTTTTCTGGTGTATCAACGAATTTTAATTCTTCTTCGTCGATTTCTTCAGCACCCAATAAATAAATCGGTTGCAACAAAGGACCGATCTCTGCTGATTCCCAAGCGGCTTCCCAAGCTTCTTCACGCAATTGCATGCCTTCCCAGAATCCCCATGCCCAAGTTTCGCCGTCTATGAGTTCTTTGCCGTTTTGTTCCAAAACGCAAAAGAGAGGCTCGAATTCCTGCGGCGCCACTTCGAAAGTGATTTGAATTTCATTCATAAAACGCGCAATCAATTGCGTAACGCGTTGCATTTCTTTGTCATTTTTAAACTTAGGTTCTTCTGCGTCAGGCAGTCCCCAGACCAACGGTAGCCATTCGCTCATTGGTATCATTTCCGGTCCGAGCGCAATCGCTGTCAAGTAACCGTGCAGGGCATCCATGGTCATGCCATCGTCGCCAACCCGGTCAGACATCAAAAATTTATCGAGTTCATTGAATTCTTTGTCGCTGAGCGGTTCGTCTAAATGCATGGTGTAACCTGAATATGAGTAAGAAAATACCGGAAGTGTAGCGCTTTGTAGCGACGCTGTAACGCGTTTTATCGTATTTAGCTGCAAACTGAAAGTGATCTGCGACCTGAATAAGCACGTACAATTCCACTTATGACACAACAAATACTCCCTGAAACTTTTGCCGATTTATCACCTGAACTGGTGCTTGATGCCGTTGATAGCTGTGGCATGCAATGCGATGGGCGCTTATTGGCCCTAAATAGCTATGAAAACCGTGTGTATCAAGTCGCGCTTGATGATGCGCCGCCCCTGATTGCTAAATTTTATCGTCCATTGCGCTGGTCAGATGCGGCGATTCTGGAGGAGCATCAGTTCGTCCAGGAATTGGTTGCCCAAGAAATCCCGGTTGTGCCCGCTTTGCAAAGTACGACTGGTGCGACCTTGCATACCTACCAAGGCTATCGTTTTGCATTGTTTGCCAGGCAGAGTGGCCGTGCGCCAGAGGTGGGCAATCCTGCGACCTTGGAGTGGTTAGGGCGTTTTATTGGCCGCATTCATGCGATTGGTGCACTCAAGACCTATCAGCATCGTCCAGCGATAGACATGCAGACCTTTGGCATCCAACCGCGCGACTGGCTCTTAGCAAATATTTTTTTACCTCCCGATCTTCTATTGGCCTACCAAAGTGTGAGCCAACAAGCCTTGGACGGCGTTGCGCGCTGTTATGAGCGCGCGGGTGAAATCTCGTTAATACGATTGCATGGTGATTGCCACATGGGAAATGTTCTGTGGCTGGATGCTGGCGAACAAGCTGGACCGCATTTCGTGGACTTTGACGATAGTCGAATGGGGCCTGGAATACAGGATTTATGGATGCTACTCTCGGGTTCGCGCCAGGAAATGCAGTCGCAATTGACAGACATATTGGTTGGCTACGAAGATTTTTTTGAATTCGAACCACGACAACTGGTTTTAATTGAGGCGTTACGTACGTTGCGTTTGATTCATTATTCAGCGTGGTTGGCGCAACGCTGGACTGATCCAGCATTTCTCAGTGCGTTCCCTTGGTTTAATACGCAGCGATATTGGCAAGACCGGATATTAGAATTGCGGGAGCAAATTGCGCTCATGGACGAACCGCCGCTATGGCCAATCTAAGACAGTCTGGAAGCTGATTCGTCTAGAAAAGCTGGGGCTTTGAATGGGCATCCGCTAAAATACCGGAAATTTTTTGATCTGAAGCAAATAGGAAGCATACCATGACACAAGATGAACTAAAACTTGCCGTTGCCCAGGCAGCGATTGCTTACGTCGTAGAGGGCGAAATCGTTGGCGTTGGAACGGGTTCTACGGCCAATTTTTTTATCGACGAATTGGCGAAGATTAAACACAAGGTTAAAGCCGCCGTGGCTTCTTCCGAAGCCACGGCGGCACGACTACGCGGCCACGGTATTGAGGTATTGGATCTCAACGATGTCGCTTCGATGCCGGTTTATATCGATGGCGCAGACGAAATCACACGTCACGGTGCAATGATCAAAGGTGGCGGCGCTGCGTTAACCCGTGAAAAAATCGTCGCTTCCGTTGCAGACAAATTTATTTGTATTGCTGATGGTTCAAAACTCGTCGATTTGTTAGGTAAGTTCCCCTTGCCAGTCGAAGTAATTCCCATGTCACACGCCGTCGTTGCACGCAGGCTCAACGCCATCGGTGGTGAAGCACGCCTGCGCCTCAAAGATGGACAACCCTTGTTGACCGATAATGGTAATATGATTTTAGATGTTTATGGCCTGCAAATCGCTGACCCAGTCGCATTAGAAGCTGAAATTAATAACATCGTTGGTGTTGTAACGGTCGGTTTATTTGCACGTCACGGTGCGAATGTGTGTCTGCTGGGTACATCTGAGGGTGTTAAGACGCTGACATTCTAAGTAGGTCGCAAAAGAAAAAATGCCCGCAGCAGCGGGCATTTTTTTGCGCATAAACCAAATTTTTAGTCTGTCGGTGGCACGTAACCAGCAGCAGCATCAGCACCATCACCAAAAAAGTGTTTTTCCATTTGTGTGGCCAGATATTTGCGGGCACGGATATCAGCCAGATTCAAACGGTTTTCGTTCACCAGCATGGTTTGATGTTTCATCCAGCCAGCCCATGCTTCTTTGGACACGCCTTCATAAATCTTTTTACCCAACTCACCCGGGTAAGGAGGGAAGTCTAAGCCTTCGGCTTCTTTGTCTAATTTGATGCAGTGGACCATACGGGCCATGGTAATACTCCTTAGTAAACCTGTAGATACTTAAAAACAGCAGCGATTATAAGTCAAAATTCATTTTCTCAATGATGCAGTGCAGATTACAATTGTTTGATCAACACTAACGACTTACGCTGCCAGTTGTACATTTTTTGTCGATCTTTTGGTAAATCGTCGACCGACGCTTTGACAAATCCACGCTTGAGAAACCAATGTTCTGTGCGTGTTGTGAGCACAAACAAGGAGTGGAATCCTAAGCGACGCGCCCGTTTTTCCATATGTTTTAGAATCTTTTCGCCGTCGCCCTGGCTTTGGACGTCTGGATTCACAGTAAGGCAGGCCATTTCTGCCATTTTGTCGAATGGAAATGGATACAGCGCTGCGCAACCAAAAATCACACCGTCATGCTCGATCACTGAGAAGTAATTGATTTCACGCTCAATCAATTCACGACCACGTTTAACCAGCGTGCCATCAGCCTCTAATGGCTCAATGAGTTTAATAATACCGCCGACATCTTCAATCGTGGCTTCGCGCAAACTTTCGAGGTTTTCAGAGGACACCATGGTGCCAACGCCATCATGCGTAAACACTTCGAGCAAGGTCGATCCATCCATTTCGTAAGGAACGATATGAATCCGTGGAACACCTCCACGCGACGCTTTAACCGCATGTTCTAAGTAGAAGGCAGAATCTGGTGGTAGGTAATTCGCTTTTAATTCTTGTTCTGCCTGAATGAAAGATAGCTCTCTGATTTCGTCGCCATCTTGATCCACCATCATGGGGGTTTCTGAGATGAAAATCAGCTTATCTGCCCGTAACGCCGTTGCCGTCGAGACGGCAACGTCTTCCATTGTCAGATTAAACGCCTCACCGGTCGGTGAAAAGCCGAGTGGACCAAGCAATACCAGGTTGCCAGCATCTAAAATTCGGTGAATCGTATCGAAAGCGACTTTACGGGCGATACCAGTGAGACCAAAATCGACGCCGCCGACAATGCCGATCGGCTTTGCCGTCACAAAGTTACCGGAAATAATGCGAATCGCAGCATGTGCCATGGGCGTGTTAGGCAAACCCTGGCTAAATGCGGCTTCAATATCGAGACGCAATTCGCCAGCCGCTTCTTTGGAGCATTCTAATGCAGCGGTATCGGTAATCCGTATGCCGTTATGGAACAGACCTTCAACATTACGCAAAGCCAGCTGCTCAGCGACCTGTGGTCGCGAGCCATGGACAATGACAATTTTGATACCAAGTGCATGCAATAACGATAAATCTTGCGCCAAAACTGGCAAGGCACCCGCCATCACCAGCTCGCCCGGAAAGGCGACCACAAAGGTTTTACCTCGAAAGGCATGAATGTACGGCGCGACCGAACGCAGCCAATCAACGAATTGAACGGGATTTTCCATGCGCTTATTATAATCTGAGTAATCTGAGACTTGGCGTTGTAAGTCTGATCAAATGAAGGTCCATCACTCAATTCCTGCAAGCTTTTTGCAAAAATTAGGCAGTTGGCGCAAATTTGGCCGAATTTTCTTATTGCTAACGGGATAAGCTGGCATTGAGGATTTCCATTTTAGCAGTCTAGAAATCAAACGAGGTATGAATGAACCAATTTTTTCTTGCCAAAAGTACTGCATTTTTCATTCATTGATATTGCCCGGTTTTTTTAGCTCAAGGCTACCCAAAGACGAAACTCATGGTAATCAGGTCGCCCATTGCTAGCCTATTTTGTCATTTTTATCACGAAACTAACCACTGATCTGAGTAGGTTTGATGTCGATTGCGTCATGTTTAGTCGCGTTGGTGCTGTAGTCCGTGGTTAAGCCACGATTCATGACAAGCAAGTTCGCATGCGGCGCTTTTCGATGAAAGGCCATATGAAAGAGATGTCACAGACTCAGCAAACGCAGTCAGGAAGTATCTATCTTGACGCTACATTAACGCAAAAAATAAATGAACACTCCCTGATTGTTGTAGAAATTTTGACATGAACTCTCTTGGTTCACAGATAACAATCAAAATCTGGGATAATGCGCACCGCTATGTCTTCTAATCATTCCCCCAAAAATCACTCTAAAAAAGCCAGCGGCATCACGATAGATGGCTTATCTGGATTGCGTGAACTGCGTCAGCAATTACGTCAGGCTGACCTCCATCCTGAAAATACTGCTGAAAATACTGCTGAAAATACTGCTGAAAATACTGCTGAAAATACTGCTGAAAATACTGCTGAGCTCAGTGCGCCGAGCCGAGATACGCCTGCGCGCCTACCTGCTACGCATAAGCCGTCTGTACACAGTAGTCCTGAACGCAGGCCAGAGCGTAATCATCAGAATTCAGGACCTCGGGCAGACGCCCGAACGGAACGAGGTCAGCGCGATAGAGCACCGCTTGCAGAAGCTGATATGCCGTTCCGCAATCCACCACCAGTCATCACCTATCCTGAGGAGTTGCCTGTCTCAGGCCGACGGACCGAGATTGCTGAAGCTCTGCAAAAGAATCAGGTCATTATTGTTTGTGGCGAAACAGGCTCGGGTAAAACGACGCAGTTGCCCAAAATTTGTCTGGAGTTGGGTCGTGGCCTGAAGGGCTTGATTGGTCATACCCAGCCACGTCGTATCGCCGCGTCATCCACCGCAAAACGAATCGCACAGGAATTGAATTCGCCTTTAGGTGAGCATGTTGGTTTTAAAGTACGGTTCACCGATACCCTGAGCAAAGGCGCTTCGGTCAAACTCATGACGGACGGTATCTTGTTGGCAGAAACGCAAACGGATCCTTTACTTCGTCAATATGACACGATCATTATCGATGAAGCGCATGAGCGCAGCCTGAATATCGATTTTCTGTTGGGCTATCTGAAGCAATTGCTGCCCAAGCGACGTGATCTGAAAATCATTATTACGTCAGCCACAATCGATGCACAACGATTTGCCAATCATTTTGCGCAGATGCGGGATGGTAAAGTAGTTCCGGCCCCGGTCATTGAGGTGTCAGGACGTTTGTATCCGGTTGAATTACGCTATCGCCCAGTACAGGATACTGAAAAAGACAAAGAGCGTGATTTGATGACGGCGATCACCGATGCGGTTGATGAGTTGTGCAGGATCGGTTCCGGTGACGTATTGGTTTTCTTGCCGGGCGAGCGTGAAATTCGCGATACGGCTGAAGCATTACGTAAGCATCATCCACCGCATGTTGAGATTTTGCCGCTGTTCGCACGACTATCAGCGCAAGAACAAGAGCGCGTTTTTAAACCGTCGAATGCACGTCGGATTGTTTTGGCAACGAATGTTGCAGAAACATCGCTGACGGTTCCCGGTATTCGTTTCGTTGTCGATACAGGTTTGGCGCGTGTCAAGCGCTACAGTTACCGCAATAAAGTTGAGCAATTACAAGTCGAAGCGATCGCACAGTCGGCTGCGAATCAAAGGGCGGGGCGCTGTGGACGCGTAGCGGCGGGTGTTTGTATTCGCTTGTTTGACGAGCAAGAATTTAATCAGCGCACTAAATTTACGGAACCAGAGATTTTACGTTCTTCATTGGCTGCTGTTATTCTGCGGATGAAATCTCTTCGTTTAACCGACGTCGAGACTTTTCCATTTATCGAGCCACCACCCGGACGTGCGATTGCGGATGGTTATCAACTGTTGCAAGAGCTAGGAGCAATGGATGACGCCAATCAACTAACGGCAGTTGGCAAGCAGCTCGCTAAGTTGCCACTTGATCCCCGTGTCGGGCGCATGATTTTAGCGGCACGGGATAATCAGGCCTTACAGGAAGTTTTGATCATCGCAGCGGCATTGTCGGTGCAAGATCCACGTGATCGGCCGATGGAGGTGCAAGCCGCCGCTGACTTGGCACATAAAAAATTTGCTGATGAAAAATCCGAATTTCAGTCGTATCTTAAAATTTGGAAATGGTTTGAAGATGCGATCGAACATAAAAAAACAAATCGTCAATTGCAGGATAATTGTCGCAGTAATTTTCTGAGTCAGATGCGCTTACGTGAATGGCGCGAAGTACATTCTCAATTGCTGACGATCGTTAAAGAACAAGGTTGGCGTATCAATGAATTACCTGCGACTTATGAACAATTGCATTTGTCTTTATTGACTGGATTATTAGGCAATATTGGATATAAGTCGGAAGAGGAAGCGCATTATTTAGGCGCGCGCAGTATCAAATTTTTCATCTGGCCCGGTTCCAGTCTGGCAAAGAAAGCAGGGCGCTGGATTATGGCAGCTGAATTGGTGGATACCTCACGCTTGTACGGTCGCTGTATCGCGCAGATACAGCCAGAATGGCTGGAAAAAATAGGTGGCCATTTACTCAAAAAATCTTATGGCGAACCGCGCTGGGAAAAAAATGCAGGCCAGGTTTCTGCGTTTGAACGTGCCACCTTATATGGGCTCGTGGTGTATAGCCAACGTCGTATTCAATATGGTCTGACCCACCCAGCAGAAGCACGTGATATTTTTATCCGTGAAGCTTTGGTGGAGGGCGACATGGATACCCGAGCGTCATTTTTTGCGTACAACCAAAAGCTTGTTCGTGAAATTGAAAACTTAGAGCATAAATCTCGTCGACTTGACGTTTTGGTCGATGAGCAATTGATCGTGGCGTTTTACGATCAATATCTGCCACCAGACGTCTATAACGTCGTCTTGCTTGAGCAATGGTACAAAGAAGCAAGTAAAACCAGTCCCAAATTACTGTATCTGAATAAAGATGAGCTGATGCGGCATGAGGCCGCGGGCATTACGACTGAGCTGTTCCCTAAAACCATGCAGGTATCGGGCGTAGCCCTACAACTCAGCTATCACTTCGAACCAGGTAGTCCACGAGATGGCGTGACCTTGACGGTGCCGCTATTTTCTCTCAATCAGGTCTCTGCCGAACGCAGTGAATGGTTGGTCCCCGGTATGCTTAAAGAAAAAGTTCATTTACTAATTAAATCGCTACCACAAAAAATTCGCCGTCATTGCGTACCGTTACCTGAGTATGCTGCTGGGTTTTGTGATCGTAATGAATTTGGTAAAGGTCATTTTCTGGATGCCGTGATTGCCGATATCCGCGAGCAAAAAGGCTTACTCTGCAAGACGACTGATTTTAAATTTGAAACTTTGCCGATTCATCTGACGATGAATTTTAAAGTCATTGATGAGCACGGCCGTCAATTGGAGATGGGGCGTAACCTGGCGAATTTACGTGCTGAGTTTGGTGGACAGGCACGTGAAAGTTTTCAGAAAATTGCCAGCGCTGAGAAATTGGCATTGCTCGACGGCGGACAACATCAATCAAAAGTTAAAACATCAACTACAAGTGCGAAACCGGGTGGGCAGCTTGAACCTTCGAGTACGACCAACGCCACCGCTGGCAAAACGTCCACGCCATTGCTGAAACAAGAAAATTTGACGGCGTGGACGTTTGATAGCCTCCCAGAATTATTGGAAGTGCAGCAAGGTAAGCAAACCTTGATCGGTTATCCGGCATTGGTGGATAAACTAACGCATTGCCATATAGAAGTATTTGATGATCCTGATGAGGCATCCCGCATTCATCGAATCGGTTTGCGTCGCTTGTTCGCTTTGCAATTAAAGGAACAGGTTAAGTTTCTGGAGAAAAATATTCCTGGTTTGCAACAAATGGGCATGCAGTTTATGGCACTGGGGTCGCAAGAGGAATTACGCGAGCAGATTATTCAGACAGCAATTGAGCGTGCATGTTTGCAGCAACCGTTGCCAACAAATTCTGATGAATTTAATATTCGGCGTGAAGAAGGCAAGGCACGTTTGAATTTATTGGCCAATGAAATAGCGCGTATGGCTGGTCAAATTCTGGCTGAATTTTACAGCTTACCCAAAAAACTGCAAGGCATTAAAGCGCACCCACAAGCGGCAAATGATATGCAAAATCAATTACAGGCTTTGGTCACGAAGCGCTTTATTGCCGAAACTGATTTTGCCCAGCTGGCGCATTTTCCCCGCTATCTGAAGGCGCTTACGATACGTATGGATAAACTCCGCGCCGATCCTGCACGCGATGCGAAATTAATGGCGGAGTGGAATAGTGTGGCACAAGCTTGGCAACGTACACCGCGTAAATCTGGGGTTGGCTCGGATATCGATCCTAAGATGCTGGAATTCCGTTGGATGCTCGAGGAGTTGAGGGTGTCATTATTCGCGCAAGAACTCAGAACGCCAATGCCGGTGTCAGTAAAACGTTTGCAAAAAGTATGGGAGAGTATGCAACGGTAATGTGTCTACGAATACCCGGTGTTCTGCATAGAAGTTGGCTGGTCTCCCGGATGAAAACGCAGCGAGTTTCGACACTTTCCCGTTTTACGTCACGCACGAATTGAGCCGATACGCAGAGACGGCACCCACAGGGCAAGGTCTCAGTGTCGCCTTCTTTGGCTTACTTTTTTGGTGAAACAGGAAAAGTAAGTGGCTGCCGGGTCACATCCTGTTTGGCTCTGCGAAGAGCGATCGACTTACCTATAAAATTGATGCAAAAATGACGAAATAAGGGTGACATTAGAGTGACATTAGGGTGACATTAGGATCGACTTGGATAAGAATATCTTGAATTCACTGATTTGGTGGCGCGGGTTGCACCTCTCTTAGAACTTCCGAAGCATCAGCACCTTAGATGACGTTGATGGAATATCTGATTTTGGCTCCATAAAAAATGGTGGCTACCTTGCGGTGCCACCATTTTTATTGAAACGTCTTTTTCTGCGTATTCTAAAGCAGCGTAAAAAAGCAGAGTGAAAAATAGAATAAGCGCTTAAGCTACCTTTTTCTCAGACGCCGGCACTGATTCGAGATGTGCTTCGGTATCCAGGCCATTTTCCCATTTCGCAATCACAACGGCAGCGATAGAGTTACCAACCGCATTCGTTGCTGAACGACCCATGTCCAGGAACTGATCGACACCCATAATCAACAACAGACCCGCTTCTGGGATGTTGAATTGGTTCAACGTTGCAGCAATGACCACCAGCGATGCACGTGGGACACCAGCCATACCTTTGGATGTCACCATCAACAATAACAACATGGTGATTTGTGTGCTCATCGATAATTCAATGCTATACGCCTGAGCAATGAATAACACCGCAAACGTGCAATACATCATGGAACCATCAAGATTAAATGAGTAGCCCATCGGTAAAACGAAGCTGGAGATTTTACGCTTTACGCCAAATTTATCTAAGGCATCCAGAATTTTTGGATACGCTGCTTCCGAGCTTGCTGTGGAGAAGGCCACCAGGAATGGTTCGCGGATCAATTTCATTAATCTGAAAATCGGTTTGCCGATAAATGCAAAACCAGCCAGTATCAACAAGCCCCACAAGATGAATAGGCCAAAGTAGAAGCCCGCCATAAATTTAGCAAATGTCACCAAAACGCCCAAACCTTGTGTTGTGATAACGGACGCCATCGCTGCAAAAACGGCGATTGGTGCCAGATGCATAATTGCACCAGTCATTTTGAGCATGACGTGTGCGAGTTCATCAATCACAGCGGTGAGTTTTTTGCCCGCATCACCAAGATTTGCTAATGCCGATCCAAAGAAAAGCGAGAAGATCACGATTTGCAAAATTTCATTGTTTGCCATCGCTTCAATGGGCGATTTTGGGAATAAATGGCCGATGAAATCTTTCAGTGAAAACGCCCCTGTTTTCAGATTGGTGCTGGCATTGACGTCTGGTAATGGCAGACCTAAGTGCGTTCCCAATTGCAATGCATTCGAGAGTAGCAAGCCAATGGTCAATGAGACCAACGAGGCAATCACAAACCAACCGAGTGCTTTGACGCCAATACGACCTATCGTTTTAGTATCGCCAAGATGGGCGATACCGATTGTCAGTGTTGAAAACACCAACAGAGAAATAACCATTTTGATGAGTCTTAAAAACACATCGGTAGCGATCGAAAAATAGCCAGCCAGGTCTGTCATAAACTTGGTTGGCGCCCAAGTTTCATGGCATAAGTAGCCGACAGCAATACCCGCAAGCATTGCTACAAATATCATCGGGGTTGATGATGCTTTCTTCATAGTTCCTCCAATATCATGCAGACGATGTTTGGTCTGCACCCTTTATTTAGTTATAAATCAAAAATCTTAATTTGACTTGCGATGGTTAGCCCGGCATTCAGCCCAAACATTCATGTGAATGTTTGGCTTTGAAAAACCTCAAAGGATAAAGGCATGCGCGAGGTAACGAACATGCCGGATAAAATACACGTAGATTTTTGATCTTGAGTGCTTGCCAACAAGGGCTATTTCAAAGTGCCATCACTCGTCTTTGTTGCGGGTGTTGGGGATAGGCACAATGGGCACGCATCATGGCATTAAGAAAAAGAAGGAAGTATTAGGGAAAACCACAATTGCACTGGCAAGTTCTAAATTAAATACGGGAAATTGACGTTTTTTTTTAAAATAAATTGAGGATTTCATCAATGTTCACAATCGATGTTGCTATAAAGCAGCTTTTTTGTTGCTGAATGGAATTTATTTTGGTAGGAGAGTGATCAAAGATATTCAGCGAAAGAGATGAAAAATTGTTGAAATTAAGTGTTGAAATTACTTGTTGAATTTGTGCGTAGAACTTGGACGTTAAAATTAAGCAGGAAAATGTCAGCAGCTATTTCTACCGAATTAGCAGATCGCGAGTCGTCATTATACTAAATGATTTTTGCTGATACGTGCTGGTGTAAGCAAGATAGCTAATTCATTTAGAAGCGAAATTTTCAAATTATTTCGCGGAGAAGTCACCATGGTTAGATCATGCGTGAAAAGTAGTAATCAGATATTCACGCCATGACATTTTTTGTATTTTTTGCCGCTGCCGCAAGGGCAAGGATCATTTCTGCCGATTTTGGGCTCTTTGCGTATTGTGTGCTGCGTGTATGTGTTACGAAAACTCGGCTTTTTTTCGTCTTGGAAACCAGACCACCAACCCATCTCTTTTTCCACATCGTGGATATAGCCTTTGCCGTGCTCTAATTCAAGGGCGCGACTGGCGTTGAAGTCAAGTCGGATGTGTTCGTTGAACCAATCTTGATCACTGATTTGTGGATCGAGTAATTTTTCGGCAAACCATCGATTAACTTGTTCGGCCATTTCTGTGGCACACAACGCCGTCGCCACATCGACGATTGTTTCTAATAAGACGGCATCACCTTCGTCAGCGTGTCTACGTTGTTCGGCAAGTTGTTCGCCTGCTTGACTGATAAACTCGATTAACTCGGTACGATCATTTTCTCCGGCAATCACGCGAACTTGCCACGCAATTAACGCTGCACTTCGCGACCAGATACTCGTGAACTCGTCAGTGAAACGTTGTTGGAGCAGGTGCACGTTACCATCGCAGACGGAAGCGAGACAGCGACCATATGTTTCGGTCACCACATCGCCCATCATGCTTTCTATAATTTCATCCGGAAATCCACCGATTGCCAACATCGGCCGATAGGCTTCGGTAACACGCCAAGAGGCAAGCAGATGCATTGAATACATGTGCAACATGTATTCACCGTCTTCGGTGATAGCGGGTTTTTTTGCCGTTTCTACCAATACTTCAACTAAATATGGTGTAACTTCATCTTTATTTTCTTCGGCAAAGGCAAGCGCTGCGCGAGGAAAGGGCGTTGAGAAGTATTCAAGTTGTTCGCGCAGAGTGAGCCAGGCTTGGGACATAAGTTGGGGTCGTTAGGTAGAAATTGTGGCACGATTTATGTCAGTAAGTATAGCAGTCTGGGCACCTGTTAAACAGACAAAAAAGTGTAATTAAAGGTACATAAACCTGTAACTTTTGCCTTGACATAAATTCAATATCGCTTTTTATTTTTGGCTATTTACCGTTGATTCCTGGCATTTTTTCAGGTGCGACCTGTAGAAACACGGTTTGATTCATGCTAGCGCCGTTATTGAAAAACAGAAGGCATGATCAATGAGGTTGACGCGCCTCAGTCGGCGCGAAAACGCGATGCATACGTTTGACTGACTTTGAGTTTGTCGTTGTGCTCCTTCAGGTCCACTTTGATCGCCCCAGTCTCATCGCGGCTAGCCCGCGAAATGGCGCTCATGTTGACCAGAATACCGCGGTTGATTTGCCAGAATTGCTCTGGATCTAAACCAGCTTGTAATTCCTTAATTGGTGTGCGGATCAAACCTTCGCTGGATGCTGTCACGACGCGGGTATAGCGGGTATCTGACTCAAAAAATAGAATTTCTTCGACGGGAAAAATTTGTATCGCTTTACCTGCACTGACGCTGATCCAGCGTATCCTTTCTTGCGCTGAACTTTTACGCAAACGCTGTTCAAATTCATCCATCATTTTTATCAAATCGGATGACTTAGTCTGGTTTTTTAATTTTTCTTGTAGCCTGTTAATACTAAGCTTCAAGCGATCTTGCATTAAGGGTTTTAGCAGATAATCGATTGCTGCTAAATGAAATGCTTCGAGCGCGTGCGCCTCAAAAGCTGTCACAAACACGATATGACATGCACCATTGCTGGCGCGTGCGACATCCAATCCGCTAAGATCGGGCATCCGAATATCAAGAAATGCGATATCCGGCTGATATTGTTGAATGGCATCTAAGGCTTCTCCGCCGTCCTCACATTCAGCAACAATCGCTAACTCTGGCCAAAGTTTGTTTAACTGGCGTTTTAACTCATCTCTTTGTAGATACTCGTCGTCGGCAATGATGGCAGTTGGCATAGTTCCAGGTGTTTACGATAAAAAATGAACGGAAGATTTATCAACGGAAAAGATTGGCAGACGAATACTGGCACTTATTCCCCCTTCCTCATTGGTGGTGAGGAGTAATACAGCCTCATTTCCGTAGAGTTGACGCAATCGTTCACGAATATTGGTCAGCCCTATGCCTGTTCCTGATGTCACGTTAGAGAATCCCAAGCCATTATCGCTGACGATTAATTGTAGGTACGCTTTACTATCGACCACAATTTCTTTTGCGTTCACCTCAATATGCACAGGACCTTTTTTTAATTCCACGCCATGTTTCACAGCATTTTCAACAAGTGATATCAACATGAGCGGTGGAATGAGTTGTTCGGAAAGGGTTTCAGTATAGTGGGTGAAAAACGTTAAGCGAGGAATCCGATGTTGAATAACGCCTAAATACGCGCGAATGGCATTAAATTGATTGGCAAGCCTCACCTGTGGTGTTACGCCATCGTGCCGTATTTCTGGAATCGTGTATCGCAAATATTCTGCCAAGTGATCGATGATGGCGACGCCTTTTTGTGGATCACTAAGTATTGCCGAACGAACACCGGATAAGGTATTAAACAAAAAATGTGGTTCTATCTGACTGGCTAATAAAGAGAGACGCATTTCTGCTTCATTACGCTCGATCTTATATTTTTCTAATTGCTGCTCGGTCAGTGCATCTTTGATTGTTTTTTGCTGTTTAAAATAGGCCCACAGGTCGGGAAATCCAGCTAACCATGCGTAGAGAATAAAGTGAAATGCCAGCATGGGAATATAGACAAAGTCATTTTTTTCCATCGAATTTTCAAGTTTCTCGAATTCCTCGTTGGCCGAATTTGTTCCATTATTTTGAATTTCAATAATTCGTTTTTGTTCTATCCCTTTACTAAAAAAATAAAGACTAGAAGAAAGTCCAAAACCGAAAACGATCGATAAGACCACCCCGATTGCCATCTTTTGTTGCGACCACTTTGTCCGGCAGACGAGTACCGCTAAGCCTCTACCCAAAAATAAATTGATAACGATGGATATGGCTAGTACTAGAACCGCTATTTTCCATGATGACGAGGCGTTTTTGATGCTTTGCGTCATGAGTAGCAGGAATAAAATCAGTAGCACGACAGGAATTAAATAGCTTAAAACACGATATTTGTACCAAGTCACACTGAAAATGGGATACTGCTGCGCTCGCGCGTACCAAAACACCTCTTTCCTAATGATGTTTGCGGCCAAAGGGGCATCATTTGGCGTGCTTTGCTTGTGTTCGCTGTTTATTTCGGGACGTTGATTCACGATACTCTCTGATTTAAAAATGCCGATTCATTACGAAACGCAAATGATTTCAACTTTTATTTTAATATTGTAGCAATATTTGTATTACATCCAGACAGAGTAGCGAGCGCTTGAATAATAATAAGTATGTCTATGAAGCCGGGCAGTCTCGACACTTATTTTTTCTTTTAGGGCGCAGTAATTATTTGGACTAGCCGTATTAGTGTATCTGGCAAGAGCAGTTTTTTTGGAAGATTTGCGGCAAATGCAGGTTTTTTTGATACAGAACTAGTCTATTGACGGATGGATTTGCTCTGGCTGGTAACATGTTGGCGGAGTGCAAGTCGAAAAAATAGACGGCAAACCGTAAAAGATTGGGTGGGACGTTTGATTTAGCCGCAGATGAAGTGAGCGTGGAGGGCGCGCAAAATGGATAGATTTGATGCGTCAACCTGAAGGCTTTCGCATCTCACTATGTTCAATTTACTGCTTGGCACTTTGCGGCAATGTTTTTACAACGGATCAGCGATACCTATCGGTGCCGGGCTGATATTGACGATGATGGAAAACAATTGTTCGTACCGATAACGTTCGCCTGCGTCATCAAGCTGTTTGCGGTTTTCAATGAATGCTTGATCAATTTCCTGCCAGTCATTGATGTTAAGTACTTGTCTCGCCACGGGAATAATGGTTTTTTCTTCCATATTCATATGCGAATAATAGAACTTAGCATATTGCTCGACCAATTGATGAAAATGCGGAAAAGCCGATGCGCCATTAAATTCGTAGCACAATAAAGCATCTTGCAATTGATGTGCGAGTAGTTCGCCTTTGCTATGCTGATCAATCAACGCATCAAGTTCGGCATCGAGCTGATGCGTACGTTCTTTGATCTTGCTAAAAAGAAATTTATCTTCTTTGGGATGATGAACTTTTTCTGGATATTCAGCGATGTAATACAGCATTGCACGAAAAACTTTCAGATCCGGAGCAGGTGCCCCTTTATCTATCCCTCGTACAAAGTAAAGCATCCCTTGAATGACGGCGGACAGATGTTCATGTTCGTGTTGGATGATGTCGACGGCGACGGGGTGGACGTGACGAGTTGCCATAAGGAGTCTCCAATGTGTTTCTTTAAATGTACTCCTCTAATGAATTGATGTTTTTGATGCGCATCAAGGAATGCTTTTGGCGAATTTGGCTGAATTGTGAAGAAAGTATTCTTAAGGGTTTGTAAGGTTTTTTATGGTTCCTTCAGATTTCATCAGATTTCATCAGGTTTCATCAGGTTTCATTAGGTTTCTGTAAGTATTTTTTAAAGTCAGATAAAAAATCCCCGCTTGCCACAAGTGCAAATCGGGGATTCTTTTTTTATGAAGTGACGTAGGGGATTATTGACGTTTAGCTAGTATGGCTTCGATTTGATCCATGATGCTGTTCATGCGTTTAAAGACTGCCTGGTATGGTGCAGGTGAGGCTAAATCGACGCCAGCATTTTTGACCAGTTCATACGGATGGGCAGATCCACCAGCCTTGAGAATGTTGAGATATTTATCACGTGCACCTGTTTCACCCTTCAGTATTTCATTGGCAAACATGGAGCCAGCTGCAATGGACGTCGCATACTGGAACACATAAAAACGGTTATAAAAATGTGGAATATAGGCCCATTCAACTGCATAGGTGTCATCAATTTTCATGACGCCTTCTTTGTCGCCATGATAGCGTTTCAGAATGTCACCGTAGATTTTGCTTAGGCCTTCACCGGTTAAGGATTCACCTTTATCGACGCGGCCATGGACTTCACGTTCGAAATCCGCAAACATCGCCTGACGGAAGAAAGTTCCGCGCAAATTTTCTAACGCCGAGCCAAGATATAACAAGCGTTCATCGTCTGTTTTTGCAATCTTCAGCATGTGGTCGAGTAAGAAAACTTCGTTGGTCGTCGATGCGATTTCTGCTGTAAAAGTCGGGTAATCCGAATTCAAAAAAGATTGATTTTTATTTGCCAGGTAGGAGTGCATAGCGTGACCCCATTCATGACCTAGTGTAGATACAGATTCGTAGTCATCATTGTAGTTCAGCAGCAAATAAGGATGGACGTCATAAGCGGTACCGGACATGTAGGCACCTGAACGTTTATGAGGACGAGGGTACACGTCCATCCAACGTTCGGTGGTTGCTTTTGTCATTGCAGCGACATAGTCTTCACCTAGCGGTTTGACTGACGCCAACATCAACTTGACACCTTCAGCGATAGGATATTGGTAATCACCAGAAACTAAGGCCGGATACATGTCGTAGTAATGCAAGTCAGTAACGCCTAACATTTTTGCGCGTAGCTTAAAGTAGCGGTGTAGCGTCGGTAAATTCGCCTGAGTTTGATTTACCAGCGTATCGTACACTGCACGTGGCAGGTCGTTGCCGTCCAGGGAACTGGTCAGTGAGTCTGGATAATTATGTACTTTGGCATCGACCGCATCTTTTTTCAGTTGCTCGTAGAAGGTTACACCATACGTGCGTTCAAATTCTTTCCATTTACCCCAGAACGCGTCGAACACCAGCTTACGGTCTGCACGATTCGCGGCGGCACGGTATTTGGTGTAGGCAGCCTGATCGATAACGACTTCTTCGCCGTTCGATAATTTGACTTTTGGCCAAGGCATGTCCGCACTCGACAGTGTCGAATAAACAGCACCAGCAGCATTTGTTGCCATGCCAAAGGCGGCGATCAATTCTTCACCTTTTTTGTCTAAAGTGTGTTTGCTGGCGCGTAAAATTTCATGTAAGTAAAATGCATAACCAGCCAGTGATTTGTCATCTGCTAAAAACGCGTCTATCTTGCTTTTGCCAAGTGCGAGTAATTCAGGACGTAGAAAAGAATTTGCCGCCCACACTTTATTGCCTAAAATATCGGCGCTCTGTGCAATGTCCTGGCCTTCGTTAGTGCCAGTATCTTGATCGCGATATTGTGACGCGTAGTTTGACAAGCGTGTGATGCGCTTCAGAATTTCATTATTCAGGTCCAGGCATTCTTTAAATTGCTTTGCAGAACTTCCTAAGTGGCCACTGCATTTTTCGAATTGCGTTAATTGCTGTTCTAAATGTTTTGCGTCTTTGTCCCAAGCTGCGCGATCGGCGTACAAATCTTTGAGATTCCATTGATTTGCTTCAATGTCATTCGGAAGTTTAGCGTAGCTGTAGCTGGGGATTGCAAATGTAAAAGCGAGCAAGCCAGCAATCAAAGTTCGTTTCATGGGGTCTCCTTGTGTGTCTCGTTAGACGACAGGCAATTAACTGGTAGAAAATTCACGCGTGGTAAGCGTGTTTTTATTGTTGAAAAGCTTAAAAATATACAGCGAAACTGACTACCGGTAAGTACCTGCGACGGATTTTATTTCGAATTATTGCGATTTCAATAGAATCTTTGGTTTTGCTGGGGTTTGCTAGCTTTTCTACGAATTTGTCGGTTTGAAAAGCCTATTTCTTTGGATCGATTGTGACATTTTTGATTACATATATTGTGCCTCGGACTTGTGTATAGGCCAGCGCCGCTTTCAAGTACAATCAAAGAAGCCCGCTTTCACCCACATTTACGGTGATTGATATCTTTTAGTACGTATTTTGGAGTTTTTATGCAGAGACCCCGGTTTTTACCCGACAATATGACCTTGCTTCTGTTGAGTGTCATTTTAATTGCCAGCTTTTTTCCGGCTCGCAATCATGTCGCCGTGGTATTTGATCAATTATCTGTCTGGATGATTGCATTGCTATTTTTTATGCACGGGGCAAAACTTTCCAGAGAAGCGGTGGTGTCTGGTTTAACGCATTGGCGTTTGCATTTGTTGGTGTTGACCGTGACTTTTGTGGCTTTTCCAGTGATGGGATTGGTTCTTAAGCCAGTGTTATTGCCGTTGCTGACGCCAGAACTGTATGTTGGGATTCTCTTTTTATGTATGCTACCTTCGACTGTGCAGTCGTCGATTGCATTTACTTCGGTGGCGCGGGGGAATGTATCTGCAGCTGTATGCAGCGCATCTGCAAGCAACTTGCTAGGTATTTTTATTACCCCTTTGCTGGTTAGTCTGCTACTTAAAACCCACGGTGATAGCGGTTCTTCGTTAGATGGCATGCTGAAAATTATTGTGCAGTTGTTGCTACCATTTATTGCCGGACAGCTGGCGCGTCCCTTGTTGCAAGCCTGGATTACCAAACATGCACACGTTTTAAAGATGGTCGATCAAAGTTCCATTCTTCTGGTTGTATTTGTCGCTTTTAGTGAAGCGGTAGTGCAAGGTTTATGGGCGCAGGTGCCAAGCGTAATGCTGCTTACGATATTGATCATCAGTGGCGTGATGCTGGCGATCATTATGGGTTTGACGATGTTTGTTAGTCGTCGATTAGGATTTAATAAGGAAGATGAAATCACCATCGTATTTTGTGGCTCCAAGAAAAGTCTGGCCAGTGGTGTACCGATGGCAAAAGTCCTGTTTGCCAGTGGCTCAGTGGGGATGGTGTTGTTACCGTTGATGTTGTTTCACCAATTGCAGTTAATGGTTTGCGCAGTTCTTGCACAACGATACGCAAAACGATAAGGAATCAATGATGCCAAAATTTGCCGCCAATCTGAGCATGATGTACCAGGAATATAGTTTTTTAGACCGTTTTGATGCTGCAGCAAAAGACGGTTTTAAGGGAGTAGAGTTCTTATTCCCCTATGAACATTCGGCGCAGACGATACGCGATCGTCTCGATCAAAATGGTTTGCAGCAAGTGTTGTTTAATGCGCCGCCCGGGGATTGGTCTGCTGGTGAGCGAGGGATTGCTTCGTTGCCAGGGCGTGAAGACGAATTTAAACGCGCTTTTGATCAGGCGCTCGAATACGCAAAAATTTTGGGTAATCGCCATATTCATGTCATGGCGGGACTGATGCGCCCCGATCAGGATAGGGAGAAATATCACGCGGTCTATTTGCGTAATCTTGCTTATGCGGCATTGATCGCATCGCGTGAAGGTTTGACCGTACTGATTGAGCCGATTAATACCCGCGATATGCCAGGCTATTTTCTAAATTATCAGCAACAGGCACAAGAAATTTGTGAAGAACTCGGAAATAGCCATTTGCAAGTGCAATTTGATATCTACCATTGCCAGATCATGGAAGGCGATATTGTGACCAAACTCAAACGTGATCTGTTTCGTCAGCATGCTGGCGTAGGCCACGTGCAAATTGCCGGCGTTCCTGATCGTCATGAGCCAGACATGGGGGAAGTTAATTACCCGCATTTGTTTGCACTTTTAGATCAACTCGACTATCAGGGGTGGATTGGTTGTGAATACCGCCCAAAGGCTGCTACGTCTGCGGGATTGACTTGGCTAAAACCTTATTTATAAGTTTTTGAAACCGTCTCCCACGGGCTGGAGAAGGGTAGGTATGAGCTTGGTTACTAAGCAATAATTGATAATCAATAAATAATAATCAAAATATAAAAAATATTGTTTAGCTTATCAAGCCGCCGATCTACCCTTTTACTCAATGTCATGAGGCTAACCCTAACCCTGCCCCTTATACACATGCGGGCAAGGGCTAGTGTTTTACCTTTACTCCGGGCTGACTTGCAAAATCAGCTTACCAAAATTCTTTCCTTCAAATAACATCATTAAGGTATCGGGGAAAGTTTCAATGCCTTGTACGATATCTTCGCGTGTATGGAATTTTCCTTCTGTCATCCATTTTCCCATTTCAGCTACAGCATCACCGTAACGGGCGGCGTAGTCGAATACAACGATGCCTTCCATACGAGCGCGATTTACTAACAATGACAAGTAATTAGCTGGACCTTTTACTGGAGTTGTATTGTTATATTGCGATATCGCGCCGCAGATAATAATGCGGGCTTTCAGATTGATACGGGTGAGCACCGTATCGAGAATGTCGCCGCCGACGTTATCAAAATAAACGTCAACGCCGTTAGGGCAATGTTCTTTCAAACCATCGCGAACTGAGCCTGATTTGTAATCGATACAGGCGTCGAATCCAAGTTCATTCACAACAAAATCGCATTTATCTTTACCGCCGGCAATCCCGACCACTCGGCAGCCTTTTTGCTTCGCAACTTGACCCACGGTTTGTCCGACCGCACCTGCGGCACCAGAGACCACGACGGTTTCGCCTGCCTTAGGTTGGCCCACATCAAGCAAACCAAAATACGCCGTCATACCGGGCATACCAAGAGCATTTAAATATTTTGGCAAAGGAGCAAGACGTGGATCGACTTTATAGAATCCAGCAGTTCTGTCAGTGGCAGCGCCAACCCAATATTGTTGAACACCCGTGCCACCAGAAACGTAGTCGCCAACGGCAAACTTTGGTGATTTGGATGCAATGACTTTGCCAATGCCACCAGCACGCATTACTTCATCAATTGCAACAGGACGGATGTAGGACTTGCCTTCATTCATCCAACCGCGCATTGCTGGGTCTAAGGAAATATAAATAGTTTGCACCACGATGTCGCCATCATTGATTTCGCGAACTTCTTCTGACGTGAAATTCCAGTCGCTATGCTTAGGGTTGCCTACGGGGCGGGCGGCAAGTCGGTATTGTTGATTGATGGTACTAGTCATGGTGTCTCCTTTTTGGGGTAATTGCAGCTAGTTAATGCTAGTTGATGCTAGTTGATGTTAATTTAATTATTGGTTCTTTTGGTGTGCTCAAGCTTCTGGTTTTTTTCACTTGAAACGATGACTATACATTAATTAGAACGTTCGTGCTTTTTATCTCGATGCAGCGTTAAAAATATTCGATTGCTGAATTGTGTCGCGGAACGTGCGACAATAGCCGGTTAAATTTTTAGCTTTTTTACCAAATTAAATTTGTTTTCATTCTCATAAATCGTTCATGGGAATGAAATAATTGAAATTATGACAATACGACCAGAATATATCCTGACTTTATCATGCCCCGATCAACGCGGCATTGTGCACAGTGTATCGGGATTTTTAGCGCAACATGGCTGCAATATTATCGATTCAGCACAGTTTGGTGACGCGCAATCGGCGACATTTTTTATGCGCGTACATTTTGCGGTAGAGGATTCGGCGATTAGTGATGCAAGGCTGCGAGAAGAGTTTGCGTCGCTCGGGGCGACCATGCAGATGAATTGGCAGTTGCACGATGCGCATCATAAGCCGCGCGTGATGCTGATGGTGTCGAAGATTGGCCATTGCCTCAACGATTTGCTGTTCCGTTACAAGAGTGGTTTGTTGCCAGTAGAGATCAAAGCGATTGTTTCAAATCACACCGATTTTTACCAATTGGCAGCAAGCTACAACATTCCGTTTCATCACCTGCCATTGGCAACTGGCGCTGCACCTGAAGCCAAGCAAGCGCAAGAGCAAAAGATTCTGGAAATTGTTGCTGCCAACGAGATTGAGCTGGTGGTATTAGCTCGCTATATGCAAATCTTATCACCTGCTATGTGCGATGCCTTACGCGGTAAGGCGATCAATATTCATCATTCTTTTTTACCTAGCTTTAAAGGCGCCAAACCTTATTACCAGGCGCATGAGCGCGGTGTAAAGCTGATCGGTGCAACGGCGCATTTTGTTACTGGTGATTTGGATGAAGGGCCGATTATTGAGCAAGACGTGGAACGCGTTGATCACGCAATGGAGCCAGAGACGCTGACAGCGATTGGTAGAGACGTGGAATGTGTGGTTTTGGCACGCGCAGTGAAATGCTTTGTCGAACACCGTATTTTGTTAAATGGTCATAAAACGGTGGTATTCAAATAATGGCACTCAAGTCAATCATTTATAAAGCGGATCTGAATATTTCAGACATGGATCGTGGCTACTACGCCGACCACAGTTTGACGATTGCCCGACATCCTTCCGAAACCGATGAGCGCATGATGATCCGTGTATTAGCATTCGCGATTCATGCGGCTGAACGTCTGGAATTTGGCAAAGGTATTTCTGATACCGAAGAGCCAGATTTGTGGGAAAAAGATTACACCGATGCGATACAACTTTGGGCGGAAGTGGGTCAGCCTGACGATCGACGTTTACTCAAGGCCTGTGGCCGTTCAGACAAGGTTGTTGTGTATAGTTTTGCCAACGCCAGTGATATCTGGTGGAAGCAAATGAATAGCCGCCTTGATAGAGCCAAAAATCTGAAAGTCATGAACGTGCCAGCAGAGCAAAGTCAGGCTTTAGAAAAGCTTGCACAACGTTCGATGCAACTGCAATGCACGATACAAGATGGCCAGATCTGGATGTCGGCGGGTGAGGCGTCAGTGCAAATTGACGTTGAGACCTGGAAGGATTTTAGCTAATCGAAGTTTTCTCCGTCATAAAGGCGGATTGCACCCGTCGTACAGATCAAGAGCCTTCGAAGAACCTGTTTTCCTTTGCAAGTTAGGTGGCATTTTTATTGGATTGTTTTCAGTCTCTAAAATGACCACGCTTCCCAGAGCCAAGCAGGGTGTGGCCAGGCAGCCACTTTCTTTTCTTTGCGTGGCCAAAGAAAAGAAAGCGAAAGAAAGGCGACGCTGAGACTTTGCCCTGCGAGTGCCATCACTGCGTGTCGGCACGATTTGCGCATCACAGAAAACGGGAAAGTGTTGAAACTCGCTGCGCTCAGACAGCATCACTTTCTTTTTCCATTGTCCGTAAAGCACAAATTGCTTTGTCTAAAGCGGTTGAAATCAAAAGCGATAATGCAGCAACCACGGATAAATCAATGTGTGCGAGTGCACTCTACCAATGTGTTCGATATCGTGATTATTGAGGGAGCTCCTCCCTTACGATTATCTCTCTTTTTACGCCTTCAGCACCGAGCGCAACCAGTTCCCAATGTCATCAATTTCCTCCTGGCAAACCGAGTGCTGCATCATGTATTCATGCCACGCAACCGGATAACCCATTTCTTTGAGTAAGTCGCGTGATTGTTCGGCACGTTGAATATGAATTACCGGATCAGCACGGCCATGCGCTAAAAATATTGGTGTATGTTGGTTCGCGGTGCTACGTTCCGATGCCACCACATCGCGCAAGGGCACATAGCCAGACAAGCACAACAAGCCAGCTAGTTTTTCGGGGTAACGCAAGCCTGTTTGCAAAGTCATTGCGCATCCTTGCGAGAAGCCAGCCAAAATGATGCGGTTAGCGGGAATGCCACGGGCGATTTCGCGTGCGATCAGTTTTTCGATTTCAGCTTGCGAACTCCTTAAACCTTTTTCATCTTCACGTTTGGCAATGTCGGTGCCCAGAATGTCATACCAAGCGCGCATTACATAGCCGCCATTGATGGTGACAGGCATTGTTGGTGCGTTTGGGAAGACGAAACGAATCGCAGGGCAGTCCCGCAGATCAAGCTCTTTAACGATCGGCACAAAATCATTTGCATCAGCACCTAAACCATGCATCCAGATAATGGCAACGGTCGGTTGCGGGGCACTTTCAAGTTCTATCGTTTCAAGTAAATTGCTCATGGCAGGTTTGGCTTTCTTCTTGGTAGGTAGGAGTTTTGTGTTTGAATTGGTCGATGATAACGGAGTTAATTCATCTGCGCCGCATACGTAGGCAATTCCAGTCATCCCCGTACCCAGCGCCAAGATGGCGCAGGTCGACAGCCACCTTCGTCGATTGAGTTCGGGTGGTGTTGGTTGCGTCATCAGAATATTTCAAAAAATCAAAAAAATTCAAAAAGCAGCATCAGTCTTGCGCTTTGATACGAATCGCAGATTTTGGGCGAAATGCTTTGCAAATACTAGCATTCGTCTCGATGTAAGGGCCGCCGATGAGGTCGATGCAGTAAGGAACCGCGGCAAAAATCCCATTTACGAGTGGCTTTCCATCGACGTCCTTTAGGCCTTCCAAGGTTTCTTTGATCGATTTTGGTTGGCCTGGTAAATTCAAGATCAGTGCGGCGTGATCTGTCGTTTCACGGATGACCGCGACTTGGCGCGATAAAATTGCCGTTGGTACGAAATGTAGGCTAATTTGGCGCATTTGTTCGCCAAAGCCCGGCATTTCCTTGGTGGAGACTGCCAGAGTTGCTTCAGGCGTGACATCGCGACGGGAAGGCCCGGTGCCACCGGTGGTGATCACCAGATCGCACTTAGCCACATCGACCAGATCGATTAGGGCATGTTCAATGGCGCTGCGTTCGTCAGGAATGAGACGAGTCTCCATTTGCCACGCGCTAGCCAGAGCTTGGCTGAACCAATCTTGCAGCGCAGGTAAGCCTTGATCTTGATAAATACCCGCAGAAGCACGGTCAGAAATCGATACCAGGCCAATACGCAAAGCCCGATCCAGCGGATCAGTATTGCTCATCTTCCTCGTCCTCTTGATCTTCGAGGTCCTCGCCGTCGGCCGCAGCACCTTTAGAGTCGGTTTTTTGCAATTGCTTCAGAATCTGGAAAATTTCGCGGTAGGCTTTTGGCGGCTTGTTTTCTGCTTGCTCTTTACGGGCGTTACGGATCAATGTACGCAATTGTTGTACATCGAGCTCTGGGTGTTCCGCTAGCAATTCCGTTAAGGTATTGTCATCGGTTAACAACTTGTCGCGACGACGTTCCAATGCGTGCATAGCCGCAGTTTCTGACTTCGATGCGCCTTTCCAGCTATCGATCGTTTTTTGGATCAATGCAACTTCTTCTTCGTCCAGAGTACGCATTTTTTTGCCTACGTACTGCATCTGACGACGACGGCCTTCATGACTGGAGATTTGCTGACATTCAAGAATGGCATCCCGTACGTCTTCAGGCATAGGAACGCGTTTGACGCGGTCACGTGGCTGTTCGACCAATTCTTGTCCTAATTTTTGTAACGCCGTCATCTGGCGTTTCAGTTCGGATTTTGACGGGCGGTCGTATTCTTCTTCAAACTCATTGGACTGGTAGCCGCATGAGCCACGATTTGGATTTGGCATAATTCTGCGCCTTTACTATAAACTTTACTAAACGGCTGCTATGATACCCTTTTTAGCTCGGATATACTCAAAAATGCCCGGCGAAACAGCTGAATCGTTTATCTAATTAGCGTTACGATGCCGTTTCGTTGCAGAATGTGAGTCATCCTTTTAGCCTAATCTCTTCACAGAAATCGCCTCTATGAGCAAACCCGTTTTTACCCACACCCAGGATCAATTGCAACAAATTGCGCAGGATATGTTGCAATTTGCGAAAGAAAAAGGCGCATCGGATGCCGCCGTAGAAATTAGTGAAGGTGGTGGTTTATCCATCAGTGTCCGCAAGGGCAAGGTAGAAACCATAGAGCAAAATCGGGATAAGGGGATTGGTATCACGGTCTATGTTGGACAACGACGTGGCAATGCCAGCACCTCAGATTTTTCTACGCAAGCGTTGCGGGATACCGTTGATGCCGCTTATAACATTGCCCGTTTTACCGCAGAAGACGATTGCGCAGGTTTAGCCGATGCAGATTTATTTGAATTGGCACCATTAGATCTGAAATTGTGCTACCCATGGCTTATCGCGGCAGAAGACGCCATTGATATCGCCAAGCGTACAGAAGCGGCCGCATTTGCGGTTGACAAGCGTATCACCAACAGCGAAGGCGCAAGCGTTCATGTGCAGCAATCACATTTCGTCTCAGCAAATTCACGTGGTTTTATGGGCGGATACCCGATTTCCCGGCATACAATTTCGGTCGCGCCGATTGCCGGAAAAGGTGCCAAAATGCAGCGTGACGATTGGTATTCATCACAACGCAATCCTAAAAAATTAGCCAAACCTGAAGAAATTGGCCGTTACGCTGCGGAACGTGCACTGGCTCGATTAAATGCGCGTAAGCTCGATACACGGAGATGCCCGGTATTGTTTGAGGCGCCATTAGCGGCTGGATTACTTGGCTCTTTTGTACAGGCAACGTCGGGTGGCGCTTTGTATCGTAAATCGACCTTTTTGCCAGATTCTTTGGGTACGACAATCTTCCCTGAGCATATTCAGATCGTTGAAGATCCGCACGTAATTGGGGCTGTTGGTTCTTCCCCATTTGACGACGAAGGTGTTAAAACAACTCGCCGCGACGTGGTCAGTAATGGCGTCTTGCAGGGTTATTTTTTATCTTCATATTCCGGGCGCAAACTTGGTATGAAAACGACCGGTAACGCTGGCGGTTCGCATAACCTCACATTGAGTTCTAGTTTGACCAAGCGCACGGATAATTTTGCTGCGATGCTGAAAAAAATGGGCACAGGCTTATTGGTGACTGAGCTGATGGGGCAGGGCGTGAATTATGTGACGGGCGATTACTCACGCGGGGCGTCAGGCTATTGGGTAGAAAATGGCGTGATCCAATATCCGGTAGAAGAAATTACTATCGCCGGTAATATGCGCGACATGTTTCAACAAATCGTTGCGATTGGCGCTGATCGCCTGGTTCGTGGCACGAAAGAAACCGGTTCTATACTAATTGAGAGTATGACGGTTGCCGGAAGTTAAATGTCTAGTGTACTAGGGCGGATCTAACACGCCTATTCGCCCAATTCGCTAAAAGACAATGATAGCGCGGGTTGTACTCGCGCTATCATTACCGCCAATATTTAAGTCCCTAAATAGGCTGCAATCACCTTTGAGTTGTTGAGTAAATTCGCGCCGCTATCTTGCAGTACGATTTCACCATTTTCAAGAACATAAGCACGTTCAGCTATTTTTAAAGCCTGCTTCACATTTTGTTCGACCAGCAAAATGCTTAATCCCGTCTGGTTAATGTGCTTGATGATCCTGAAGATCTCTTGCACCATTAATGGCGCCAGTCCCATCGATGGTTCATCGAGCAAAAGAATTTTTGGGCGTGCCATTAAGGCGCGTCCAATTGCTAACATTTGTTGTTCGCCCCCGGATAAATTTCCTGCCAAGCCGTTAGCACGATTTTTAAGTACCGGAAATAATGAAAACACCCATTCGAGATCAGTCGCAATCTGGGCTTTATCTGAACGTGTGTAGGCACCCAAATCAAGATTTTCTTGTACGGTCAGGGTGCCGAGAATCGCACGACCTTCAGCTACCTGAACTATGCCTTTTTGTACGATGTGATGTGGTGCAAGCGACAGTAATTCGTCGCCATCGAACAAAATACTGCCACCGCTCGCTTTAACCAGGCCGGAAATCCCAAGCAATGTCGTGCTTTTTCCTGCGCCATTAGCACCAACCAAGGCGGTGATCTGTCCTGCATGCAATTCGAGATCAATGCCTTTAACTGCTTGGACATGGCCATACGCAACATGCAGTTTTTTTAATGCAAGAAGTGCACTCATGCCGCATCCTCCTTACCTAAATATGCCTCGATAACTTGAGGATTATTGCGAATATCTTGTGGACGACCATCGGCAATAATCTTGCCAAAATTGAGTACAGCGATATGGTCACAGAGCTCCATCACAAAGCGCATATCGTGTTCGATCATAAAAATAGAAAATCCACGATCTCGGATGTTTTTAATCTCGACCATGAGTTCTGTTTTTTCAGCTGGGTTCATCCCTGCCACCGGCTCATCGAGTAATAGTAATTTAGGCTCGGTTGCTAAAGCGCGTGCCAGTTCGAGTTTGCGTTGTTCGCCGTAAGACAAATTATCAGCGAGCATCAGTGCCTTATGATCCAATTTAACCCAGGAAAGAAGTTCATATGCGCGTTCTTTTGCTTTGGCTTCCGCTTGTTTGAACGAGGATAAGTTGAATAACATGCTAATACCACCGTACTTCAGATGATCATGCATACCAACAATGACATTCTCCAGCAGAGTCATTTCTTTAAAAATACGGATATTTTGAAACGTACGTGCGATCCCTAAACGGGTAATTTCATGCGAGGCAATTTGGCTCAGATTTTGACCATTGAAGATTATTTCTCCGCCTGAGGGTTGAATCAATCCAGTAATCAAGTTGACGATTGTGGTCTTACCTGCACCGTTAGGGCCAATGAGCCCAAAAATACTCCCGGGCTGCATACTGAATGTAACTTCGTGCAATACCTGCAAGCCACCAAAATTTTTACTTACCGAGTCTAACTTCAACATTTATTGTGCCTTTGAAGATAAAAAGCGGCGGCGAAACGCGCGCAGTTTGGCTGGATCACAGATTCCCTTTGGAAGGTACAAAATCACGATAATCAAGATAAATCCGTTTGCTGCAAGACGGTAATCTTTGAGTGAACTCATGAATTCTGGCAGGACACTTAAAGTAAAACTTCCTAGTAAAGGGCCAAGTAAATTGCTCGTGCCGCCAAAAACAGCCATCGTCAAAATATCGACGGCATTTTCGAATCCATAATTGGCAGGGCCAATCGTGAAGGTATAGTGGGCATTTAGGGCACCTGCGACCCCTGCAATCACGGCACCTAAAACAAATGCTAATAATTTGTAACGCGCCACATTGACACCCATTAAACGTGCTGCAATTTCATCTTCCTTAATTGCTTCAAAGGCACGGCCAATCTTGGAACGGCGTATTCGTGCCAGGACAAACACGGTAACGCTTAAAAGGACGGCAATATGCCACCATTCAGTCTTCTGCTCAATGCCATTGAGACCCATTGGTCCACCTGTGATATCGAGATTGAGGACAATCACGCGCACTACTTCGCCAAAGCCCAAGGTTGCCATGGCCAGATAAACGCCGTAGAGGCGCAAAGTCGGAACGCCAATGACTAAAGCCACTAATGCTGGCATGATCGCGGCGGTCAGCAGTGCCACCGAAAAAGGCAAATTGGTTTGCATGCTGATCATAGCTGCCGCATACGCCCCTATACCCATAAATGCCGCATTGGCTAGCGATAACAGACCGCAAGACAGCGTTAGATATATTGATAAGGCCAACATGGCATTGATGCCGACACCGAAAATAACAGAGCTGTAAATCGCCCAAAAACTATCCCACCATTCGAGCATGACTTACGCCTTTCTTTCTAAAATTTTCCCAAACATACCGGCAGGTTTTACTAACAAAATCAAAAATAACAAGCCGAAAGCAATGGCATCGCGGTAGTCGCTGGATAAATACGCGACACTCATGACTTCGGCAAAACCTAAAAAGAGCCCACCTAGCATAGCGCCGCGAATATCTCCCATGCCGCCGAGAATGATCACGGCAATCCCCTTGTGTAACATTGGTTGCCCCATGAAAGGCGAGATGGCATTAAAAGATAAACCTACCAGAACACCAGCCGCACCACCCAGGGCTGCGGCGGCAAACGAGGTCAGAAAAAACAGCGCCTCTACGTTAATGCCCAGCAAATAGGCGGCTTTTGGTGATTCAGCAATGGCTCTTAACGCTTTTCCCAATTGCGTCCGACGCATCAAAGCCAAAAGAGCGAGCATTAAACTAAAAGAAATCAAAACAATCGCTAATTGCACAGCAGTTAAATGAAGAGTGCCAATGCTGACACTGTCTTCAGGAATGGTACCCAACGGAAAACGTTGATTCTCAGCACCAAAAAAACCTTGCGATATATTGGTAATCATAATTGCCACCCCGATCGTTGCGATCATTGGGGCCAGATGTGGTGCGTTGCGTTGACGTAAAGGACGTAATACTAAAAAATCGACAATGACGCCGAGCAGCCCACAAGCGAGCATCGCACACAGCATTGCCAGCCATAGAGACATTTGAAAGTGATTGACGAGCAGCAATGCGATATAGCTGCCGAGCATGAAAATAGCGCCATGCGAGAGGTTTATGACGCCGAGTACGCCGAAAATTAAGGTGAATCCTAACGCAAACAGTGCATAAACACTGCCTAATGTCAGTGCATTAACAAGTTGTTGAGCAAACATGGTAGTCCAAAAGGCGCAGCATAGTGCAAGCAATGTGCGCGATGGTTAAACAAATTCAGGCGGATTGGTTGGATCAACAATCAGCTCGACATTTAGGTGTATTGTCTAAAAAACTGAGCAATTATGTAATTGAGCAACTGAGCAACTGAGCAACTGAGCTATTGAGTTGTTGAGCGACAGACCGGTTGCCCATCGGCGGTAACCGGTCTTTTTTCAGCTTATTTTAATAGCGTAAATTTACCGCCTTTTGCTATATTAACAATAGCATCTTGCTGCGCATCGTAGCCAGCTTCTTTACCGTCCTTAGGCGCAGCGCGGCGGAAAGAGAATTTTCCTGTTGCGCCTTCAAACTTAATGGCAGGCAATGCATCGCGCAATGCAATACGATCTTTGTTCAGGTCGCCACTTAGTTTAATTTTTTTGATGCCTTCTGCTACGATCTGCAAAGCATCGTAAGCTTGCGCGGCAAATTGGTCAGGGTCCGTGCCAAATTTCGTTTTGTAGTCGGCGATGAATTGTTTATTGGCGGTCGATGGATTTTCAGCAGACCAAGGGCTACCCATTAAGGTATTGTCGGCAGCGTCTTTGGCGATCTCAAACAGTTTTGGTGAATTGAAACCATTACCACCAATAAAGGGCTGTTTCATTCCCAGCGATCGGGTTTGCAAAATAATATTAGCGGCTTCTTCGGCTAAACAAGAACAAACTATCGCATCGGGTTCAGAGGACTTGATTTTGGTTAATTGTGCCTTAAAGTCAACGTCGCCTTTAGCATAGGTTTCTGTGTCAGTAACAGACACTTTTTGATCTGCAAGAGTTGCCTTAAAAACGTCATAGCCACTTTTTGTGAATGCATCATCATTGCCGTAAATGACGGCCACTTTTTTGATATTAAATTGTTTGATCGCTGCTTTGGTCGTTACTGGCAAAACGTCGGCTTCCATCACGGAATTACGGAAAGTAAAAGGACCAAGATTGGTAATGCCATCTGCGGTGTTGCTCGTTCCAAACACAACTGTTTTGGTCGCATTAGCAATAGGATCGGCCGCAAACGCTGAATTGGACAGTGTTGGGCCAAATACCATGAGTACTTTGCTTTGAAAAATCAGCTTTTTGAAGGCATTGATGGCTTCTTCTTTTTTTCCTTGTTCGTCTTCAATGATAAGCGTAATTTTGTCGCCATTAATACCGCCCTTGGCATTAATGTTGTCTGCAGCGAGGTTAAAACCGTTTTTAATTGCACTACCATATTTTGCAGCGGGGCCAGAAAGTGCTTCAGCAACGCCAATTTTGATCTCGGCGGCTTGTGCCATTGTCACCGATCCTAATAGAGCACCCGCGGCTAACCATGTAAACTGATGTGACATTACTATATCTCCTCGACTATTTTGTTCTTGAATTTCAAATTATCGTTATAAAATTTTTTACTCGATAAATCCTATTTTGCCAAAGATTATATTGCTTGTGTATTTCTTATACAAACGAACATGAACAAAGAATGATTGTTGTAGTTAGGTAACGTTTATTTTGAGATTAGATCGCTCATCTGCAACTAAAGTGCCTGTATCAGGTTCTTTTGATTTTCAGGCTTGTTTTACGAAGTTGTTACATATACGCTTGGAAAACGATGTGATGTAGTCGTTTAATTGAGTGCGCATAGTCATTCTCAATTTGCATCGTTCATTTTTCTAATACCTGGGATGTAGTATGGCTAAGGTGATATTGCGCAGCGTTAATGTTCACCTGTTCATTATTCTAATTCTGACGACATGGTTGCGAATAGTTGTTGCTGGTGAACTTACCGCACACAGAGATTTTGCATTTGCGGAACCGTATTTTGAATCCGTCGGTGATAGCGAATCGCTGAAGGATGGCATCATTACTGCCTTATCTCAAGAAGATAAAGGATGGTTATGGATAGGAACGCAACATGGCGTCATTCGCTATGACGGATACCGTTTTCGTCACTATCAACACAGCGATGCTGATCCAGGCTCTATTGCAGGTGATTACGTCACCGCTCTCTGGTCTGGCACAGATGGGCGTCTGTGGGTCGGCACATTGAGCGACGGGCTATCCATATTTGATCCTAAAACCGAGCAATTCTCTTATAGCGGCGGTGCAGCGCAAAGCGAGGTGCCCACATTGACTTCGTTTGATGGCAATGTGAAAGGCCGGATCTGGGCACTTGTTGGCGATGCAAGAGGTGGTGTCTGGGTCGGCGCTAATCAAGGTTTAGATTATTGGCCGCCAGAAAAAGGTCGTCCTGTCCAACATTTTCGTCACAATGCCATGCATTTTGGTGGTCTTATCGATGACCGTGTCCGTAGCTTATTGATCGACCACGAAGGAAGTTTATGGATAGGCACTGCAAACGGGCTACAATGGCGCAGAGCTGGTAGTGATAGTTTTGAGCGAGTTGCGTCGGCGCCGCTAGATCCCGCTTCTTTAGCGGGGCATAAAGTCATGACGCTATTTGAGGCAACTGATGGCAAACTTTGGATTGGTACTATCGCCAGGGGTGCGGCATGGTTAGATCCGCAGACGCAAGAATTACATTGGCTGACGCCGGATCCAGCCAAAGTCAATAGTCTTTCGCATGGCTGGATTTCCAAGATTTTGCAACCACGGCCTGGCCAAATCTGGTTGGGTACGTTTGGGGGGGGGATAGACATTGTATCGGCTAGAGACGGCACGCTGATGCAACGTATCCGTCATGACCCTACAAATCCTAACAGCCTTGCACACAATCACATAGGAACACTTTTGATGGATGCCTCCGGTCTATTATGGGCTGGAACTTGGGGTGGTGGCTTGCAACGATTTCAGCCAGCGAATCAAGCGTTCCAATTGCTCAGGCATAGTCCAGAGCGAAGTGTAGGCTTGTCGCATTCAGATGTACACAGCCTGCTTGAATTACATGATGGCAGGATTCTGGTCGGTAGTGATGGAAACGGTATCGATATTATTGATAGAAAAATTGGTCTGATTGGTGGTTATCGCGCGTTTTCAGGGCATGCTGGTGAGTTGGGTGATCGGACGATCACTGCGTTAGCACAAACTCCCGACGGCGCTATTTGGGCCGGAACTCAACAAGCTGGCGCTTTCAGACTGGCGCATGGTTCTGACAACTGGGAGGCATATTCAACCAACCCAGGCGTACCAGACGTTATTAACAAATTTCTGGTCGGTCGTGATGGTACTTTGTGGGTCGGAACAGCGGGTGGATTGGTAAGTTGGCTTCCTCAAAAAAAGCGCTTCGAAGCGATTGCGCAAGCTGACGGTAGCACTGTGCGTGCGGCTGTTTATAACCTCACAGAGGATAGACAAGGTCGGTTGTGGGCGGGTAGTGATGCCGGACTGTGGGTGTGGGATGAAGGGCCAAAAACTTTATCTAGGATACTGCATGATCCACAGCGGACCGATAGCCTTGCATCCAGTTTGATTGTTGGCTTGTTATCCGATCATTCTGGTCAATTATGGGTTGCGACTGCTAACGGTCTTGATTGCCTGAAAAGCTGGGATGGTGTACGCGCTACTTTTGATCATTTGAATTCTAAGCTTGGTATGCGGGGAAATGGGCTTGGCGACAATATGGTTGAAGATAAACATGGTCGTATCTGGACTGATACATTTGTTATTGACCCTAAAGCAATGGAAGTGCATGAATTAGGTAAGGCCGACGGCTATGATTTTGGATCCGGCTGGACAGGGTCATTTACAAGTACGGTAGATGGCCTTATTTTACGAGGGGGAACCTTAGGTGTTGTGGTGATTGATCCGGAAAAATTTCAAGTATGGCATCACCAACCTCAAGTTGTCGCGAGTGAGTTAACCATTGACGGTAAATCTGTTTCGAGTAGCATTTTGTCTAAAGGGCTGACTTTGGCGCCGGGTCAGCGCAACTTTAGTATTGTTGCCGCCGCGCTCGATTTTTCTGCGCCACAAAAAAATCGGTATGCGTTCCGCTTGCAGGGCTATGATAAAGATTGGTCGGAAACGGATGCCGATCATCGGAGCGCAAGTTACGGTAACCTTTGGCCAGGTAATTATGTTCTTCAGGTCCGGGGAAGCAACCGTTTGGGCGTTTGGAGTGAGCATGAATTGCGAATTCCTATTCGTGTTTTACCTGCGTATTGGCAAACGTGGTGGTTTAGCTTAATAAGCTTTGTCAGTTTTATTGTACTGATCTTGCTAGGATATCGTTGGCGTTTGAGGAAAGTACAAGATAGCGCTCTAGAATCTGCACAACTTCTGGAAAAACTGGTGCTCGAAAGAACAGCACAGCTTGACGATAAGAATCGACAATTAGAAACACTGTCGTTGACCGACAAACTCACGGGATTACATAATCGGTTGAAGCTCGATCAAACGCTTGAATTTGAATATAACCGCCATTTATTTGGCGATACGAAATTCTCTGTCATTCTTCTTGATATTGATCATTTTAAATCTGTGAACGATTCATTTGGCCATCAGGTCGGCGATATGGTGTTGGTCTTGATTGCGAAGTTGCTCAAAGGCGCTATTCGTGAGCAAGACGTGATTGGCCGTTGGGGCGGTGAAGAGTTTTTAGTTGTATGTCCAGGTACCAGCTTAGAAGAAGCTTGTAATGTGGCGGAAAGATTGCGGCTAGCAGTCGCAGAGTATAGTTTTCCGGTTGTTGTTATCAAGACTTCCAGTTTTGGTGTCGCCACGATAGCCATCGGTGAAACGATAGGGGCACTCGTTGCCCGCGCTGACAAGGCACTTTATCGTGCTAAATCAAATGGTCGTAATCGGGTCGAGTTTGAGGACTCAGTTTAACTAGAATGACGCTGCGGATTTCGATGATTCGTGGTGTTTTGACTTTAGCATTGCAAAATAGAAAGTACGGATAATGTGTAATGAGTGCTGATCGGCATCGGTCAGCACTCATTTTTTTTGTTACATCACGCTGATAATTTTTGACGTGCGCGAATGATTGCGGCACGAACTTGGTTGGGTGCCGTGCCGCCAATATGGTCACGTGCAGCTACAGAACCTTCTAACGTCAGCACTTGGAAAATATCCTCTCCAATCAACGACGAGTAGGTTTGTAATTCCGACAGTGGCATCTCGCTGAGGTCGCAACCTTTTTCAACGCAGGTTTTGACAGCATGTGCAACGGCTTCGTGCGCATCACGGAAAGGCAAGCCTTTTTTCACCAGATAATCAGCCAGATCTGTCGCAGTGGCATAACCTTGCAAAGCGGCTGCACGCATAGCATCAGGTTTGACACTGATACCAGTGGCCATATCGGCAAAGATACGCAAAGTGTCGATAATAGTATCGACGGTGTCAAATAAGGGTTCTTTATCTTCTTGATTATCTTTATTGTAGGCCAATGGCTGGCCTTTCATTAAGGTTAGCAAGGCGATCAGGTGGCCGTTTACCCGTCCAGTTTTGCCGCGTGCCAGTTCCGGTACGTCAGGATTTTTCTTTTGCGGCATGATCGATGAGCCAGTGCAGAAGCGATCTGCGATATCAATGAAACCAACGCGCGGGCTCATCCAAATCACTAGTTCTTCTGACATGCGTGAAATATGCGTCATGATCAGCGCCGCAGCGGCACAAAACTCAATCGCAAAATCGCGGTCAGATACCGCATCGAGAGAGTTGTAGCAAACTTCATCAAATCCCAAAGTTTTTGCGACGCGCTCACGATCGATCGGGAAAGTCGTACCAGCCAAAGCAGCTGCACCTAATGGCAAGCGATTGACGCGCTTACGACAATCTTGCATGCGTTCTGTATCGCGACCAAACATCTCAACATACGCCAAAATGTGATGACCAAACGTAATTGGCTGCGCAACTTGCATATGTGTGAAGCCAGGCAAAATGGTGTCTGCATTTTTTTCAGCGAGATCGATGAGCGCTGCACGCAAAGCACGCAACAGCTCAACGATGTTATCGATGGCGGCGCGCATGTACAGACGAATGTCAGTTGCAACCTGATCATTACGTGAGCGCCCGGTATGCAATCGCTTACCGGCGTCACCTACCAGTTCAGTCAGGCGCTTTTCGATGTTCAGATGAACGTCTTCTAAATCAAGTAGCCATTCGAATTTACCCGATTCAATTTCGGCCTGAATTTGTGCCATGCCACGTTGAATGTCAGCATAGTCCTGCGCGGTGATGATGTTTTGTGCGCTCAACATTTCGGCGTGCGCCAACGACCCCTGAATATCCACGCTCGCCATACGATTGTCAAAAAATACGGAGGCTGTGTAGCGTTTTACCAGGTCGGATACAGGTTCAGAGAAGCGTGCAGACCATGCCTCGCTTTTTTTATTAAATTGAGATGTCATAGGGGATGGATTGCCGTTAAGGCTGCAGTTGGCGATAAATTCATGAGATTATAAAACACTGCGATGGATTTGCCTGATTTTAGATACGCATAGGTACTGATATATCAGTAATATCAGTAATATCAGTAAAATCGCTATACTCGATTCAGCGCCACACAGGCAACCCTGTCAGATCTGTGTTTTCGTCCTTGACCCAGGCTGGCAATCCACTGATGTCGGTTGGTCCGAGCTCTTCTAAGAGGTTTAGCTGCACTTGTTTGGCGAACTTGCTGCGTTTTGGTTGCGCGATATTTTTACGGAGTTCTGGCGTTTCACTAATTGGCTCTGCAAAGCCAGGTAATTCCATGGTGGCGTTATCTTTGTTATCTTTCATCGGACAGCATCTACTATCAATTTCTGCGCAAATGGGGAAGCGAAGGTTACGCGATATTGTTAAACGATTCAATGTCTTTTTTTGCCTGCTGAATAACTTTGTGACATTGCCAATGTTCCTGGGCACCTGGGCACCATTGCACAGTTTAATTATATTTTTGTTGTGGTAAGCACTATTTGTCTCTGATTCTATACTTTCATTCATGTTTTTATTGAATTTTTAGTATCAGTTGCTCATGATTTTATTGATAATAATTTAATTTAATTTAATTTCGCGAGTTCAACTATGAAGTGCAACTGAAGATAAATGGTTAAAGGTGGGAAGATGCAGTAGCATCCGGCCTTCCAGACCTCCAAGTCAAAGTTGCCCGAAATGACATACACACATCTTACCCAAGA